>DASTVH010000283.1:0-22258 GCA_035759195.1 Candidatus Limnocylindrales bacterium | reverse complement strand
TCGCGGCGGGGGCCACCCGGCGGTGCTGAGCTTGTTACTCGACGACACGTCATTGCATGAGTCGAGGACGAGCTCGCGGCAGACCGCCTCCTCGGGATCATCACCGGCCCGGATCACGGTTCGAGTCCGGACCCTCTCGTCGATCGAGGACGCCTAGCTCAACCCACGCCTCCAGCCCAGCCGCCGGCAGCCTTATCGAGCGGCCTGCCTGGCCCCACAGGGCGACCTTAGAGTTCCGATGTCACCCGATGCGGTCGTAGCAGGCTACTTGCTCTTCGGCGTCGGACTCGCGGTCCTGATCGGACTGTGGGCTCGAGCGTGGGGCCGAAGCCCCCTCGTCTGGGGGATCATCGCCCTGATCGCGACACCGTTCGGTGTCTGGCTGGTTGCGCTGACCCTCGCGCTTCGCGGGCGCAACCAGAAGGACCGCTGACAGCAAGCTCGCCGGGAACGGATTGGACGCCGCGGGCGCCTCGTTCAACGGGCGGCTCGCAGCCCTTGCCTGTCCCGAGCAACGGCGATCCTCCGGGCGATCGGGGTCTGCATCGACCGCCGACCCGCCCGGAACGCGATCTCGGCGATGTCCAGCGCCCGGCGGTCCGCGACGATGGCCGGGTGCGCCTCGGCGTCGGTGTACACCCGCGGCGCCGATCGGCCGTCGAAGCTCTGGCGCCGGTCCGCGACGCGACGTTCGATCATCCCACTGCTTCCTCCTTGCGGGAACTCTCGATCACCGAGGACGCCGGTCGCAAGGGGCCGAACGACCCGTCTTCGGTGGGCCTTCGATCGTCGCGCTCCCTGCCACACGCCCCGCGCAGCGTGGGCCGGGGCGAGCACGACGGTCGGCTCGACGCAGCACCGCCTTGACGACTCGGCGCATCATCACAGGTCCCGGGACCTTGGAGACAGAGCACGAGGGTTTGCGGCGTTGAGCACACCCGAGGGTCTCGACGAGCGCTGGTGGCGGGACAACCTCGCGGGCCGCCATCGCGGGCTCCGCTTGGGACGCACGCTCTTCCGGCGCCTGCCACACGAGCCGCGCTGCAAGCTGTGTGCCGCCCCGTTCGCGGGTCCCGGCTCACTGCTGATGCGACCAATCGGCAAGGTGCCCTGGCCGCGGAACCCGAAGTACTGCGCGAGCTGCTTCCACAACATGGAGCGGTGGCGCGGTGGAACCGAGCTCGAGTGCAGCCTCCTCTTCGCCGACGTGCGAGGCTCGACGGCGATGGCCGAGCAGATGCGTCCGTCCGAAATGCGGGCGCTGATGGACCGTTTCTACACGACGGCGTCACGAGTTCTCGTCGACCATGACGCGATCGTCGACAAGTTCGTCGGCGACGAGGTCATTGGGATCTTCGTACCGGCTCTCGCCGGCGATCGCCACGCTGCCCGGGCCATCGCAGCCGCGCGAGCCGTCCTCGCGGCGACCAGTGCGGCGGGCGACGGGCCGCGGCTGCCGGTGGGGGCCGGCGTCCACACTGGCGTCGCATTTGTGGGCACAGTCGGCGAACCGCCGAAGCTGGAACTGACGGCGGTCGGCGACGCGGTGAACGTGACCGCGCGGCTGGCATCCGTCGCGGGGGCCGACGAGGTGTTGGTGACCCTCTCCGCCGCGAGAGCAGCAGGACTCGGAGAGGCAGGATTGGAGCGGAGAGATCTAGCGTTGAAGGGCAAGAGTCAGCCCACGCCGGTCCTGGTGCTAGGGTCGTGACCACCGCATCACGCGAAGTGGCCGCCCGGCATGTCGCAGCACCCGCCCGTAGCTGCTCCTGTCGCCACGACCCCCCGCGTCCCTCAGGCCGACAGCTCGGAGGAGTCCGGGCGTCCAGCCTGTTGATCTGTTGGGCCCAGTTCCCGTTACGGACGCCGTTGACGCAACAGCCCCGCGGTCGTCACCATGAAAACGCGACCTTCAGTCGAGATTGATCGACCGGACGGCGCCGGCCGGTCGATCGATGCGCGGCACGCAGGGCGTCGGCCCGCCACTCCCAATGCCGCCGCCCTCCCGCCAGATGGTGCCGACGCGCGTGCCACGATGCCGTGGTGGGCATCCGGTGGACGCGTCGCGCTGTGGCTCGACGTTGCGGTCAAGGTCGCAACCGTTGCACTCCTCGTCCTCGCGGTCCTCTTCCCGACCTGGCCGCAGTTCCAAGGCAAGGCGTTCGTGGGTCGAGCGATCGGCTACCCCGTTGCCCTCATGGTCCTGCCGGTCATCTGGTGGCTCGTGGGACGCCGCAAAGTTCCCTTCCCGGCCGCGGTGGACGTCCTGCTCGGGCTCCCGTTCCTGATCGACATGGCCGGCAATGCAGCGAACCTGTACGACTCCGTCACCTGGTGGGACGACGCCAACCACTTCGTCAACTGGGGACTCCACACGGCCGGGATCGGACTCCTCCTCCGTGCTACGGGGCTGGCCTCGCCGATACTGTTCGGCCTCGGAGTCGCATGGGCGTCGACGACCGCAATCGTCTGGGAACTGGCGGAGTACATCGCGTTCGTCCCCAATTCGCCGGAAGCCGCAACGGCGTACGAGGATACGCTTGGCGATCTCGCCCTCGGCATGGCCGGCGGGACGCTGGCCGCGGCCCTCGTGGGATGGTGGGCAGCACGCCGCGCGTGATGCATCGCCCGCCGGCATGACCCGTGCCTGCGTTCGCCGAAATCTATGCACGACACGCTGACCAGTACGACGCCCTCGTGGCTCGGGAGGACCACCAGGGCAACCTACTACCGGCGCTTCGCCGCATCGTACCGCTCGATGGTGCCCGCATCGCCGAGTTTGGCGCCGGCACCGGGCGGCCGACGCGCCGCGGCCACGGGCGGAGAGCCGGAACGGGGCCAGGTCGTCGCCCGCGTGCACCACGATCGGCGGTTCCACTGTCACGAACGGCCCTGAAGGCCGAACGAGCGGCCCCGTCCGCCGTTGTCGCTGGTGAGGCCTCGGTGCGAACATCCGCCCCCCGCGGTGACAGGTGCCGGGGCCTCGTCACGCGAGGCGCCTCGATCCGACGGCAAGGGGACGGACCTTCGTCGCAAGGTCCGTGCAACCCGGGACTGTCTACCGTCGGGCGAGGGAAGGAGAGCGCGTCGCGCCCGTCGGAGCCGGAGGCAGACTGCCCGTGGTCGGTGTCCAGGTCATGCGTTGCCCAGACTGTCGGGCGATCGACTGGTTCCGCGACGGCTATCGGATCGTCGGTGGTGCCGACGGCGAGGTCCTCCGCCGTCGCGCCGCGCCGGCCGACCCGGCCACGGAACGCGACCCCTGGTACTGCGTCGGGTGCGGCTTTCGAGCCGAGCCCGACACGCCCATCGGCGAAGCCCTGTCGGACATCCAGCGCGCCCACTTCGATTGAGTCATGGCGGAGATCGCCTGCGCCCGCAGGCCACCACGAACCATAACCACGCGCAACGGTGAGTCCCCACCCCGAGACGCTCCTGAAACGCCTCGGCGCTAACGTTGGGCTGCACCCTGGCCGCGTTGTCCCGGCCGGTGCGCTCCGGGGGATCGTCGGACCTCGTCCGACGTATCATCGCGAACCGGAGGTCGAGCGCGCGTGACCGACGTTGTCCCGGAACCCCGGGTCCGAGGATGAGCCTCGTCCCGCCCTGCCCCGATTGCGGCCGCGTCGAGTGGCTCGGTGACGGGCTCCTCGTGACCCTCGATCATGGCGCCGCGGTTGCCCGCCGCCTCGTCCTCGCCACCCAACCCGAGCGTTGCTGGAGCTGCTTCGCCTGCTGGCATCCCGTCCCGCGGCTCTCGGCGCTGCACGGACGTCTCGAGGCGATCGCCGGCGAGGCGCCCGACGCCGTCCACTCGGGGAACGGCCACGTCGCGCCGCGCGACGTCCCGGCAGCATCCGGCACAGGCGGCCCCGACCCCGCCTGACGTCGCGCGCCCCGGGTACCGCTCGGACCGGGACCATTTGGCTGGGCGCGTTGCGCAGGCATCCGGTGCAGACTTGGAGTCGCAACCGGAAGGAAGCGAACCGATGTCTGCCCAGCTGCCCGAACCGTCGGTGTTCGATCGATCCGATCGCGCTCTCGTCCTGGTCGTCGAAGACGACGCCTCGAACCGCGCCCTTCTGCGCACGCTCCTCGAGCGGGAGGGCCACGTCGTCATGACCGCGAACGACGGCGAGGCCGCGCTGCGGGCGGTGGGTGAACACGAGCCCGACGTGATCCTGCTCGACATCGGACTACCGCGCCTCGACGGCCTCGCGGTCACGCGCCGTCTTCGGCTCAACCCCGCGTACCGGACGGTTCCGATCATCCTGCTGACGGGTCGGGCGGAACTCGACGACATGGTCGCCGGCCTCGACGCGGGGGCCGACGACTTCATGCCGAAGCCGTTCCGGCAGCCCGAGCTGCTCGCGCGGATCCGGGCGGCGATCCGAATGCGCCGGGCAGTGCTCGCCATGGAGACCGCCCACTCGGTGGTCGCGGCGCTCGCGAGCGCGGTTGAGGCCAAGGACGCGACGACCGAGCTGCACTGCCAGCGCCTGGCCGGCCTCGCGACCCGCCTCGGCGAACGCGTCGGAATGACGACGGGCCAGCTCGAGGCCCTCGCCTACGGCGCCCTGCTGCACGACGTCGGCAAGATCGGCATCCCGGAGGCGATCCTCGGCAAGAGGCACGGGTTGACGGCGGACGAGCGGACGATCCTGCGCCGCCATCCCGAGATCGGGGAGCGAATCTGCCTGCCGCTCGCGTCGGCCCGCGACTTCGCCCCGATCGTCCGCCACCACCACGAGCGCTGGGACGGCGCGGGATACCCCGACGGGCTCGTCGGGGTCGAGATCCCGCTCGGGGCCCGGATCGTGTCGCTCGCCGACGCGTGGGACGCCATGACCCACGACCGGCCGTACCGGCGGGCCGCGCCGCCGGAGCTGGCGATCGAGGAGCTGACCCGCGAGCGCGGTCGCCAGTTCGACCCGGACCTCACCATGGCGTTCATCGGGCTTGTGGAGTCGAGTATCGTCGGGCAATCATCGGCTTGAGGCACGGCCCATGCAGCCCATTCTGATCGCCGCCGAGCTCCTCCTGCTGGTCCTCTTCCTTGCGACGCTGCGCCAGTACCTCGAGCGCCGCGACTCGGTCAGCCGTGGCGTCGCACTCGTCTTCGCCGGCCTCGGCGTCCTCTTCGTGCTGGAGATCTGGGACCGGGTCGGCGGTGGCGCGCCGGAGATCCTGCGGCGGGCGGCGACCGTGATGCTGGCGCTTCAACCGGTGTTCGCCCTCTACCTCGCCTGGCTCGTTCATCCGGTCCCGTGGCCGTTGCTCGCGGTCTCGGCGACCGTGATGGGAAGCTTCGCGGTCGTCATCGCCCTTGGTTCGGGGCTGCCACCGGGCGTCACGATCGCCGCGCTCGTCGCCTTCGTGGCCATCGAGTTCCTGGCGGCCGCGTTCCTCGTCGCCGCGGCGCGGGCCCGGACCGGACCCGGCGCGGTCCGGATGCTCGTCGCGGCCGCGTCGACCGCCCTCATCGCGGTGACGTTCGTGGCGATCCTCGTCGGCACGGCCGTCCGCGAGCTGTCGGGACCCGAGGAAGCGAGCGAACTGACCTCGGCGCTCATCGCGATCAGCGGGCTCCTGGCGGCGTTCGGGTACCTCATCGCGTTCATCCCGCCCCGACCCCTGCGCCGGTTCTGGCAGGCGGGGACTGCCATGGACTACGCGCGCCGCCTCATCGACGTCACGGGCGCCCCGATCGCGGTCATCTGGGGCTCGCTGGCCGACCTCGCCGCGAGCGTCGTCGATGGCGCGGCTGCCGTGATCATCGAGACCTCAGATCGCGTGACGGTCGCGGCATCAAGCGGGTTCACGCTCCCCGAGGAGGCGGTTGGGGCAACGACGGACGAGCTGGCAGAGCTCCTCGCCGCGGTCGACGCCCGGCCCGAGACGCCCGCCACCGAGGCCGGTGAGCTCGGCCGACGCCTGGCGGCGGCGGCGGGAGCCCGCTTCGTGTCGACGAGCCGGCTGCAGCCCGCGCAGGAGGGCACCACCGCGACCGTCGTGATCCTCTCGCGCTACCGCAGCCTCTTCCATGCGACGGACCTCGAGGCGATCGCGACGCTCGGGGGCCAGACGGCGATCGTCGCCGAGCGCCGTGTCAGCCTCGCCGAGCAGGAGGCTCTCGGCGAACAGCTGCGCGCGACGGTCCACGCGTTGCGCTCGGCGAGCGAGGCCAAGAGCGACTTCCTCGCGTCGATGAGCCACGAGCTCCGGACGCCGCTGAGCGCCATCCTCGGATTCAGCGACCTCATGCGGCGGGAACCGATCGAGGCCGGCAACGTCACCGTGCCGCTCGAGTGGGTCGAGCACGTCCACCGCGGCGGCGAGCATCTCCTCGCCCTGATCAATGATGTGCTCGACCTTGCGAAGGTCGAGGCCGGTCGGCTTGACCTGCAGCGTGAGACCGTCGACGTCGGGACGCTCGCAGCGGAGGTCGTGAGTGGGCTGCGGCCGTTGGCGGACCGGAAGCGCCTCAGGCTGACGGCCCACGTCGACGCGGTCGCCCTCGATGCGGACCGCGGGCGGCTGCGGCAGATCCTCTACAACCTGCTCTCGAACGCGATCAAGTACACGCCCGACGGCGGCTCCGTCAGGATCGAGACCGACGTCGGCGACGGCGAGACCCGGATTTCCGTCGTCGACACGGGCATCGGCATCGACCCGTCCGATCACGCCGCGGTCTTCGAGGAGTTCCGCCAGGTCGGAGTGGTCGGCGAGCGGCAGCCCGGGACCGGCCTCGGCCTTGCCCTGACTCGAAGGCTGACCGAGGCCCACGGCGGTCGCATCGAGTTGCAGTCCGCGCGCGGCGAGGGGAGCCGGTTCACGGTGATCCTGCCGGGAGGCAGCCGGCTGACGGCCGAGCCTGTCGCCCAGGCTGCTTCGGACGGCGAGGCGATTCGCACCGTGGAGGCAGGCCTTGGCGTCGCGGCGCCGGGCGTCCCGGGATTCGCTGGCGGGAACGGCGACGGAGCATCCCCACTGCCGGACGTCCTGATCATCGAGGACGACCCGAGCGTCGTCCGCCTGCTCCGCGAGTACCTGGAGCCGGCGGGCTACAGGGTCACCGCAGCCACCACCGGTGAGGATGGGATCGGGGCGATGCGCGAGCGGCGCCCGGCAGCGGTGATCCTCGACGTGCTGCTCCCGGGCATCGACGGATGGGAGGTGCTTCGCCAGGTGAAGGATGACCCTGGGCTGCGCGCCATCCCGATCGTGATCCTGACCGTCGTCGACGAGCGGGACGTCGGGCTCGCGCTCGGAGCGGCCGACTATCTCGTGAAGCCGGTCGATCGGGACGCCCTGCTCGCGAGCCTGGGTCGCTACACGTTCCTCGCGAAGTCGCGCGAACGCCGCGTGCGGGTACTCGCCGTCGACGACGAGCCGGCGGCCCTGGACCTCTTCCGGACGGCGCTCGAGCCCGAGGGATTCGATGTGGTGACCGCGTCCGGTGGCCGGGAGGCGCTCGCTCAGGCGGCCGCCGGCGAGTTCGACCTCGTGATCTGCGATCTGGTCATGCCCGGAATCGACGGCTTCGAGGTCATCGCGAAGCTCAAGGCCGATCCCCGAACGGCGCCGGTCCCGATCCTCGTCTGCACTGCCCACGACCTGACCGAGGAGGACAAGGGCCGTCTGAACGGCAAGATCCTCGGGATCGTGTCGAAAGGCGCCGACGCCCTCGACGGTCTCCGATCCTGGCTGGGCGTCGCGGTCGCTGCCGGTGGCTGACGCGGCCTCGGCGCTGCGGATCCTGCTCGTCGAGGACGAGGCACCCAACCGCGCGCTCCTGCGGGCGGTCCTCGGTCGGGCCCGCCGGCCGGCCATCCAGGACGCCCGCCTCCTCGAAGCGACGACGCTTGCCGAGGCTCGGCAGCATCTCGCCGACCACCTGGTCGATGTGGTCCTCCTCGACGTCCGCCTCCCCGACGGCAACGGCCTCGATCTCGCCCGCGAGATCCGGACCCTGCCGGCCGAGCGGCGGCCGCGCGTTCTCGTGCTCAGCGCGAGCGTGCTGCCGATGGACCGGAGGGCGGCCGTCGACGCCGGGGCCGACGCCTTCCTGCCGAAGCCGTTCGACACGGCGGAGCTCCTCGATGTGATCGCCTCGCTCGTGGACGGCCGCGTGGACGACCGGCCGGACTGAACAGTGGTGCGTGTGCGCACCGGATCGGAAACCATGACCGGCGCCGTCTCGTATCGTCCGGGGAGGTCGCGACTCTGGCGCCGGCGAATCCCCACGCCCGGCCGGCCGCGGCATCAGGATGGAGGAAGCCGCATGCAGAAGCGTCGCTCTCTCACCGTCAGCCTGTCAGTCCTGCTCGCGCTTGTGCTCGGGCTCATGGCGTCCGGGCTCGCCGCCGCCGGTGGCCGGCCGCTCAGCGCGGATCTCCTGGGCGCGAACGAGGCGCCGATCCTCGGCGATCCGGACGGCTCCGGCTCCTTCTCGGCCACGTTCAATCCCGGCACCGGCGAGGTCTGCTACTCGTTCGAGGTGACCGGCGTCGAACCGCTCGCCGCGGCCCATATCCACCGCGCGCCGGCCGGCGAACCCGGCCCCGTCGTGATCCCGACCCCACCGACCAGCGCGACCGGCGGGAGTGGCTGCGTCGTCGCGGATCGGGCCCTGATCCTCGAGATCCTCCAGGACCCGGGTGCGTTCTATTTCAACGTCCACAACGCCCCGTTCCAGGGCGGCGCGCTGCGCGGTCAGCTGACCAAGTAGTCCCACCGACTCACCCGGGGAGCCGAGGCCCCGCGACGGACCGCCGTCGCGGGGCCTCAGTCCGTTCACGAGCGGAGCCGCCGACCCGGGCTACACTCGGCGGGTGAGTGCCCCGGATCTCCCCGTCCCGGACGCAGCCCTCGCGGCGGGACTCGACGAGGCACAGGTCGACGGGCTCCTCGACATGGATCCCGAGCGGTTCCGGACGGCCGCCCACGCGGCGGTCGACGTGATGGCCGACTACCTCGCGGCCGTGGAGCGCTTCGCGGTCCTCCCGCCGATCGAACCGGGCTCGATCGCGCCCGAATTCCCCGACGCCGCACCCGAGTCACCCGAGCCGATCGAGGCGATCCTGGCCGACTACCGCCGCCTCGTCGAGCCGAACGCGACGCACTGGCAGCACCCGGGATTCCTTGCCTACTTCGGCACGACGGCGTCGGGACCGGGCATCGTCGGCGAGATGCTGACGGCGGGCCTCGGCCAGAACGCGATGCTCTGGCGGACGTCGCCGATCGCGACCGAGCTCGAGGGCGTGGTCGTCGGCTGGCTGCGGCGGGCGGTCGGGCTGCCCGACGCGTTTGACGGCCTCATCACCGATACGGCCTCCACGAGCTCGCTCATCGCCCTCGCGGCGGCCCGCGAGGCGGCCGTTGTGAATGCCGCGGGGGAGGGGATCGGCGGCCGGACGGACGTGCCGCAGATGCGCGTCTACGCCTCGGCCGAGGCCCACTCCTCGATCGAGAAGGCCTGCATGACGCTCGGTCTCGGCCGCGCGGCGGTCGTCAAGGTCGCGACGAACGAGCGCTTCGAGATGGTTCCGGCCGAGCTGCACGCGGCGATCACGCGCGACCGTGCGATCGGCCACCTCCCGATCGCGATCGTCGCGACGCTCGGCACGACCTCCTCGACGTCGGTCGATCCGATCGCGGCCTGCGCCGACATCGCTGCGCGGGAGGGCCTGTGGCTCCACGTGGATGCGGCGTACGCCGGTCCCGTGGCGCTCCTCGCGGACCGGCGGGGACCGTTCGCCGGCTGGGAGCGCGCCGACTCGATCGTGATCAACCCCCACAAGTGGCTCTTCACGCCGCTCGACGCGTCGCTCCTGCTGACCCGCCGCATGGACGACCTCCGTGCTGCGTTCAGCCTCGTCCCGGAGTACCTCCGGACGATCGACCGGGAGGGGGCGGTCCGCGACTACAACGAGTACACGCCCCAACTCGGCCGCCGGTTCCGGGCGCTCAAGCTGTGGATCCAGCTGCGCTGGTTCGGCCTCGAGGGCATCCGGCGCCGGCTCCGTCATCACCTCGAGCTCGCCGAGCGGTTCGCCGCCTGGGTCGACGAGGACCCCGACTGGGAGCGCCTCGCCCCGGTCCCGTTCTCGACGGTGTGCTTCCGCTGGGCCCCCGGCACAGACGACGACAACGCCGCGATCATGGACGCGGTCAACCGCAGCGGCGAGGTCTTCCTGTCGCACACCCGCCTGGACGGCCGGTTCGCGATTCGCCTTGCCGTCGGTAACCTGCGGACGGAGGCGCGCCACGTGGCTCGCGCCTGGGACCTCCTGCGCGAGGCGGCGGCAGCGATCGCCGCGGAAAGGGACGGACGATGAACGGCCCGGTCGAGATCCTCTACTTCTACCGGACGGCTTGGGGTGCGCACGACGAGTTCGTGGCGCTCTTCCGCAAGAACCACTGGCCGATCCTGCGCGATCAGCTCGAGGCCGGTCGCTTTCTCGACGTCCGAATGGCGACGCCGCGATTCCACGGCGACGGCCGGGCCGACTGGGACGTGTTCGTCTCGATCACGTACCGCGACTGGGCGGCGATCGAGGACCACAGCGAGGCCGAGATTGCCCGCCGGCTCTTCCCCGACCAGGACGCGTACAAGGCCGAGGAGCGGCGCCGATTCGCGCTCCTCGAGGCCCACTGGGACGTCGTCCTCGAGGCTCGGCCGCTCGGGTGAGATCGCCTAGAAGGGTTTCGCGACCATCAGGACGACGATGACGAGCACGATCGCCACGGTCAGGACTCCGAGAATGTTGGTCCGGCGGGCGGCCGCCGCGTACTCCGCCGAGCCCGGGTCCCGCGCCGCCTCGGCCTGTTGTCGACGGATCGCCGGGGCGAACATCGTGAGGCCGATGACGGCCGTCAACACGTAGAGGCCGATCGCCGCGCTGAGCCAGCCCTCCTCGAACCGGTAGGCGCCGGTCAGGACCATGAGCACGCCGGTGACGAGCAGCACGATGTAGGCCGGGTTTGCGATGAGCCGGTCGAGGCGACGGACGCCTTCGATCGCGAACAGGAGGCGGCCCTGCTCGGTGCCTGCCAGTCGAAGCCAGAAGGCGTACGTGACGTTCGCCCCGACGGCCGTGATCGCGGCGAGGACGTGGACGACCTTGAGGGCGAGGAACAAGCTCACGGCGCGGCTCCCTGGGCGCGGTTTCGACGAGCGAAGACCCGCTCATCGTGCCACAGCCGGGGCGATCCCTCCGCGGCGTGGAAACGCCGGGCGTTCCAAACGTAGGGACGGCGCGACCGATGTCCCGAAGGGGCCGGGTAGACTCACGGCCGAAGCGCCACGAGCGAGGAGAACGACATGGCCGTCGAGGTCGCCACCGACTACCCGATGTTCATCGACGGCGCGTCCGTCCCATCGTCCTCCGGTGCCTGGCTGGAGGTCCGCAGCCCCGCCACCCGCGAGGTCGTCGGCCGCGTCCCCGCCGGCACCGAGGCCGATGTCGACCGCGCGGTGGCCGCCGCACGAGCCGCCTTCCGCGACGGCCGCTGGCACCGCATGCTCATGGCCGATCGGGTCGCGGTCCTCAACCGCCTCGCCGACCTCATCGACGAGCACGCCGATGGTCTCGCCCGCCTCGAGGTGCTCCAGACCGGGACGACGTACAAGCTCCGGCGGGACTCGGACTTCGCGTTCGCCTCGGACAACCTGCGCTTCTTCGCGACCCAGGTCCGGCACCTCGAGGGCAAGGCCGCCGCCGAGTACACGGGCTCGCACACGTCCATGGTCCGCCGCGAGCCGATCGGGGTCGTCGGCCAGGTGGCGCCCTGGAACTACCCGCTCTGGATGGCGATCTGGAAGATCGGGCCGGCCCTGTCGGCCGGCAACTCGGTCGTCCTCAAACCCGCCTCGGCGACGCCGCTGACGACCGTTCGCCTCGCCGAGCTCGCCCACGAGGCGGGGATCCCGGCCGGCGTCCTCAACGTCGTAACGGGCTCGGGCGACGTCGTCGGTGCGGCGCTCGCCGGCCACCACGACGTCGACCTCATCTCGCTGACGGGCGACTCCGAAACCGGACGGCGGATCCAGAAACTCGCCGCCGGCAACCTCAAGCGGGTCCACCTCGAGCTCGGTGGCAAGGCGCCGTTCATCGTCCTCGCCGACGCCGACATCGAGGCGGCGGCTCGCGGCGCCACGGCGGGCGCCCTGATCAACGGCGGCCAGGACTGCACGGCGGCGACCAGGGCGTACGTCGCCCGCGAGGTCTACGACGCGTTCCTCGCCAGAACGAAAGAGCTCTTCGAGAGCGTCCGGGTCGGCGACCCGTTCGATCCCGCGACCGACCTCGGGACGCTCATCAGCGACGCCCAGGTGGTCCGGGTCGAAGGCTTCGTCGAGCGGGCGAAGGCGGCCGGTGCGACGGTCGTGACCGGCGGCTACCGGCCGGACATTCCGGCTCTGCCCGAGGGCGCCTTCTACGCCCCCACGATCGTGGCCGACTGCACCCAGGATTCCGAGATCGTCCAGAAGGAGGTCTTCGGCCCGGTCCTCGCGGTCCTGCCGGTCGATTCGGCCGAGGAAGCGCTCGAGAAGGCGAACGACACGACGTACGGCCTGGCCGCCTCGATCTGGACGCGTGACGTCTTCCGGGCGATGGAGGCGGCCCGGGTCCTGAACTTCGGCCATGTCCAGATCAACGACCACCTGATGGTGACCTCCGAGATGCCCCACGGGGGCTTCAAGCAGTCGGGCTTCGGGAAGGACATGTCGACGTACTCGTTCGAGGAGTACACCCAGGTCAAGCACGTCATGGTCGAGCTGACCGGCGAGCCCGAGAAGGGCTGGCACTACACGATCTTCGGCGACAAACCCGATTGACTTGTCGTCGCCGACTGAGCGCTCGTTTGTTGTCCGACTGACAGGCGCGGGCGGCGTCGTGTGATCCGGTCGCCGGATGCCTCCTGCCACGCTCCATGCGAGGCTCCCGGAACCATCCGTCCCCCGGCGGTGTGATCCCTGGGAGCCTCGTCGGTCCGGGATGGGCGGTCCGAGATCGACGCGCGACGCCGGCCGGGTTCTCGACGAACGCCGGCCTGCTACCGTTGGTCCGTGCCTCCCAGCCATCGACGATTCGCCCTTCTCGACGTGACCTTCGCCGGCGCCGCGCTGCCGAGCGCGACGATGGACGTCTGGACCGACGAATCGGGCATCGCACGATGGTCGGCCCGGGCGCTCATGCCGGCCACCCAGGTCGCCGAGAGCGGACGCCTCGACGGACGCCTCAAGGACGGCCGGCCGGTGTCGGGGATGGTCACGGTCGCCAACCGCCAGGTGGGTCCCGGCGGACCCCGCGGCCAGACGCTCGTGGAGCTCCACGGTTCGGGGCCCCTTGACGGCATCGACGAGGCGCCCGGCGGCTGACGCGGCGGCCGGCCGGCCGCATGCCCGCGGAGCCGCGATAATGCCCCGAACGCCAGCCGCCATGAGGAGGATCCCAGGCCCGTGCCGCCGATCACCGAGCTGACCCGGATCGAGCCCGTTCATCTCGAGCGGCTCTCCCACCAGGGCGTGTTCACGACCGGCCTGCTGCTCGAGGTCTCGGAGACGCCGACCCGTCGCCAGACCCTCGCCGACCAGGTCGACGCCACGACGAACGACGTCCTGGCCTGGCGCGACGAGGCCCTCATGCTGAACCTGGCCGGCTTCGGCTCGGCCGAGCACCAGCTCTTCATGCAGGCCGGGATCGAAGGGCTCAACGACATCCTGCGGCTGCCGTTCGACGAGTTCCGGGAACGCCTTGCCGGAGCCGCCACCGAGCTCAACGTGGACCTGCCGCCGGACCTGATCGTCGCCGGCTGGTGGGAGCAGGCCAAGACCCTCGAAGAGGCCTGATCGACCAGCGACTACCATGACAGGCGTGTCGGCAACCCTCCCGCAGCGCCTGGCGGGCCTCGCGACCGCGATCGCGACGGCGATCGTCATCGTGGCGATCGCGATCGTGCCGTTCCTCACGCCCGCCTGGGTCTCGTTCGAGCAGGTCCGGACGGGCGCGCCGGCGTTGACCGGCTACTCGATCGAGGAGCTACGTGCTGCGACCGACGGGATCCTGGCCGACCTCGTCCTCGGACCACCCGACTTCGACGTCGCCGTGAACGGTGAAGCGGTTCTCAACGAACGGGAGCGGGCCCACATGCGCGACGTCCGGGGCGTCTTCGGCGGCTTCGGGCTCGTCGCGGGCGCCTCGCTCGTCCTCTTCATCGCCGCCGTCGCCGGCGCTCACCGCCTCGGCCATCCCGAGCGCGCCTGGCGGGCGATCCGGGCCGGCGCGATCGGCCTCGCCATCGCGGTCGTCGTCGGCGGGGTCGTCGCGCTCGTCGCGTTCGACGTGGCGTTCGAGATCTTCCACCGGCTCTTCTTCGCCGGGGGGACCTATACGTTCGATCCGGGGACGGAACGGCTCGTCCAGCTCTTCCCGTTCACCTTCTGGTCGGAAACGACGATGGCCGTCGGCGCGGTCGTCCTCGCCCTCTGCGCGGCGACCGCGTTCGTCGCGGGAAGACGAATCCGGCGCGACTCGGCCACCGCTGCGGTCGACCCCGCCGGTGACCGGGCGGCCGGCGAACCGTCGCGGGTCGAGCCCGAGGCTGCCCGGTGAACGGCATCCCTGTCGCCCGCCTGTTCGGCATCGAGGTCCGGGTGCACCTCTCGTGGATCTTCATCATCGCCATCATCACCGTGACGATCGGCGGCCAGCTCGACCGTCTGCCCGGCGGGCCCGTGACCCCGATCGCCTGGCTCATCGGGGCCGCCGCCTCGTTCGTGTTCCTGGTCACGGTCGTCGTCCACGAGCTGGCCCACGCCCTCGTCGGGCGCCGCTTCGGGATCCCGGCCGACACGGTCTCGGTCCACTTCATCGGCTCGCCGGCGGTCGTCGACGTCCGCGCCGCGACACCTCGCGGAGAGGCATCGGTCGCACTCGCGGGCCCGATCGCGAGCGTCGCGATGGCGCTCGCGGCGATGGCGCTCGCGCTCCTCGCCGCGACGTCCGGGATCTCGCTGCTCGAGGTCCCGGCCGACATCCTCTTCGTCGTCGGGCTGCTCAACCTCGTGCTCGCCGGGATCAGCATCGTGCCGGCCTTTCCGCTCGACGGCGGCCGCGTCGTTCGGGCGATCGTGTGGGCGACGACCGGCGATGAACGGCGGGGGACCCGCGCCGCCGGCAGGGTCGGACGCTGGGTCGGCTGGGTCCTGCTCGGCTCGGGCTTCGTCGTGATCCTGCTCGGCAGGACCGTCGACGGCGCGATGCTCGGCCTCGTCGGCTGGTTCCTCAACCTCTCCGCCCGTTCGGTCGACCGCTGGCTCCTCCTCGACGGGCTGATCGCCGGCATCCGCGTCGGCGACGCGATGGAGCCCGAACTCGAGACGATCTCGCCGCAGCTGACGCTCGACACCTTCGGGACGCAGGTCCTCGACGGGACGCTCGGCCCGGCGCTCGCGGTCCTCCGCAAGGACGACGTCGTGGGCATCATCGGGATCGGCCAGCTGAGGAGCGTTCCGCGGCGCGACTGGCCCTCGACGCGGACGGCCGAGGTCATGGTCGACCTGGCCGACATGCCGGTCGTCGGCCCGAACGAGACGCTCGCGGACGGCCTCGAGCGGTTGCGGACCTCGCACCTCGACGGCCTGCCCGTCCTCGACGGCGCGGCACTCCGCGGCGTGCTGACGCGCCGCTCGATCGCGGTCGCCCTGCGGGCGAAGGCCGACCTCCAGGGGATCGCCCTGTGAGCGGCACGGCCGCCCCACCGCCGGCGGCCGGCCTGCTCTCGGTCGAGGAGGCCCGCGACGCCGTGCTTGCCGCCATCGCCGGCCCCACCGAGATCGAGGCGGTCTTCCTGTCCGAGGCGCTCGGTCGGGTGCTGGCCGAGCCGGTGGTCAGCACGACGGCCCTGCCGCCGTGGGACAACTCCGCGATGGACGGCTACGCCGTCCGGGCGGCCGAAACGAGCGGGGCGACCGAGGACAGGCCGGTCAGGCTCGAGGTGATCGGCGAGGTCCGGGCGGGGTTCGCCCCTGACGTCGAGATCCGGCGCGGTACTGCCGTCCGGATCGCGACCGGGGCGCCGCTGCCGCCGCGGGCCGACGCCGTCGTCCAGGTCGAGCTGACGACGCCCCTCGATTCGGCCGGCCGACCGAGCGGGCCGCGCGGCCGGGACGCGACCGGGCCGTTGCCGGCGGCCTGTCTCGTCCACGCCGCGGTCGCGCCGGGGGCGGCGGTTCGCACCGCGGGGAGCGACCTTGCGGTGGGGGTGAGGATCCTCGAGGCGGGCCGGGCGATGACGGCCGCGGCGATCGCCCTCGCGGCCGGGGCCGGCGTTCCCCAGGTCCGGGTCCATCGACGCCCGAACGTCCATGTGCTCGCCACCGGCGACGAGGTCGTGCCGCCCGGGCGCGCTCTGGGGCCCGCTTCGATCCCGGACGCGAACGGCCCCGGCCTCCAGGCGCTCGTCGACGCGGCCGGGGGTGAGGCACACGCGCTGGGGATCGCCAGGGATCGCCTCGACGATGTCGATTCCCGGTTGTGCGGGGCGCTCGCCGGCGGCGCCGACGCGATCATCGTGTCGGGCGGCGTGTCGGTCGGGCCGTACGACGTCGTCAAGCTCGCCTTCGAGAAGCTGGGTCGGATCGACCTCTGGCGGGTCGCGGTCCAGCCCGGCAAACCATTCGCGTTCGGAGCGGCCGAACGACCGGACGGCGGGCGGGCGTTGCTGTTCGGCCTCCCCGGCAACCCGGTCTCGAGCTTCGTGACGTTCGAGCTCTTCGTGCGACCCGCGATCCGGGCCCTCGCCGGGCACCGGGCCGACCGCCTGTTCCGGCCCGTCGACCGGGCCGTGCTGCTCGAGCGGGTCGCCAAGAGCCACGGCCGGCGGGCGTTCGTCCGGGTCGTCGCCGAGCGTGACGGCCGCGGCGGCCCCGTCCGGGACGAGCGCGGCCGCGTGACGGTCCGGCTCGCCGGCGGCTCGGGCGGCCAGGGCAGCCACGTCATCTCGGCCCTCGCCGCAGCCGACGCGCTCGCCGTGATCCCCGAGGCGCACGATACGCTGGACGCCGGCGCCGAGGTCGAGCTGTGGTGGCTCGACGCCGGATAGGCGAACGCAGCCAGGAGGATCGATGGCCCCGAAGCTCCCGCCCAGGTCCGAGCGCCGGCGGCTGACCCACGTCGACCGCAGCGGGCGGCCGCGGATGGTCGACGTGAGCGACAAGCCGGTCAGCGCCCGGCGGGCGGTCGCGGAGGCGCTCGTCGCGGTCTCGCCCGAGACGATGAGCCTCGTGATCGACGGCGGCGGGCCGAAGGGCGACGTCCTCGGTGTCGCCGAGCTGGCGGGCGTCATGGGCGGCAAGCGGACGAGCGAACTGATCCCGCTCTGCCACCCGATCCCGCTCACCGACCTCGTCGTCTCGGTGACGCCGGACCGGGCCGCCGGCGCGCTGCGCGTCCGGGCCGAAGCTGCCACGACCGCCCCGACCGGGGTCGAGATGGAGGCGCTGACCGCGGCTTCGGTCGCGGCGCTCACGATCTACGACATGGTCAAGGGCGTCGAACGGGGCGTCGAGATCCGCGGCGTGCGGCTCCTTTCGAAGAGCGGCGGCACGAGCGGCGACTGGCAGCGGCCGGGCGACAGCGCCACTGACGGGCCCGCGGAGCGCAAGCGTGGCGAGCGGGGCGCCGGTCGGATCACGGCCAGGCACCGGCCGCGCGCCTGATTCGGTGAGGAACCCGTGAGCGAGCCGCGGGGTGTCGCGCCGGGCCGATCGGCGCTCGTCCTGACCGCCAGCGACCGGAGCGCCGCCGGCACCCGCGACGACGCGAGCGGCGCGGCGCTCGAGGACCGGCTCGTGGGGCTCGGCTTCCGGGTGGAGCGGCGCGTCGTCGCCGACGAGCAGGCGGTGATCGAGACCGCGCTGCGCGAGGCAGCCACCCGCCACCCGCTCGTGATCACGACCGGTGGGACGGGCCTGACGCCGCGTGACGTGACGCCCCAGGCGACGCTCGCGGTGGTCGACTACGAGGTGCCGGGCCTGGCCGAGGCGATGCGGGCCGTGGGCCGCCGCCACACGCCGATGGCCGACCTGAGCCGGGCGGTCGTGGGCGTGGCCGGTCGGTCGCTCGTCGTCAATGTTCCGGGCAGCCCGAAGGGCGCCCTCGAGTCGTTCGACGCGATCGCGCCGGTCCTCGACCACGCGCTCGAGACGCTCGCCGGACCCCACGACCACGGATCCACCGCCACACCGACGGAGGGCTGATGTTCCCGGTCTTCGCCGACGTTCCCGGTTATCCGCTCGTCTTCCCGCTGTTCTGGGGAGCCGCCGTCGTGTTCGTGCTCGCGATGGCCCGCCACCTGCGGGTATTCGCCGCGACCCGGCCGGCGGTCGAGCAGCCGCGGCCGTTCGGCCGGATCGGTCGACGCCTCGCCGGCCTCGTCGAGTACGCGCTCGTCCAGACGAAGATGTTCAAGGACTGGCGGGCGGGGCTGATGCACGCTGCGATCTTCTGGGGCTTCGTCCTGCTGACGATCGGGACCGCCAACATCGTCACCGGCGGCGTCATCGAGATGGTCCTGTCGGCGCCGCTCGACGGGCTCCTGTGGGCGCTCATCAGCGCGATGCAGAACGTCGTCGCCATCATCGTCCTCGCCGCGATCGGCTGGGCGTTCTGGCGGCGCCTCGTCTCACGGCCGCCGCGGCTCACGTTCAACCGCGACGCGCTCGTGATCCTGGCGATGATCGGCGGCGTCGTCGGAAGCGAGATCCTCGCGGAGGCGCTCGAGTTCGCGATCCACGGCGACGAGCCCGGAGCGTTCGTCTCGGCGGCGCTGGCCGGGCCCCTCCGCGCGGCCGCCTCGCCTGACATGCTCAACGTCCTGTTTGCGATCGCCTGGTGGGCCCACATGGCGCTCGTCGCGGCGTTCCTCGTCTACCTGCCGTTCAGCAAGCACCTCCACATCGCGACCGCCTTCCCGAACATCTGGTTCCGCAAGCTCGCGCCCCGCGGCGAGCTGCCGGCCATGGATCTCGAGCGCGAGGACGCGACGTTCGGTCTCAAGTCGCTCCAGGACCTCGGCTGGAAGGACCTGCTCGACGGCTTCACCTGCACCGAGTGCGGCCGCTGCCAGCAGGCCTGTCCGGCCTGGAACACGGGCAAGCCGCTCAACCCCAAGACGTTCATCATGGGCATCCGGGACATGGCCGGTGAGGCGGAGCACGGTCTGGATCTCATCCCCAACTCGGCCGCCGTCCGCGAGACGTACGGTCTCGGCGGGGCGGCGCCGGCGGCCGAGGCGATGGCCGCCCCGATCGTCGACGACGCGATCCCGTACGAGGCGGTCTGGGACTGCGTGACGTGTGGCGCCTGCGTCGAGGCGTGCCCGGTGCTGATCGAACACGTCGACAAGATCGTGGGGCTGCGGCGGAACCTCGTCCTCGAGGAGTCGCGGTTTCCGCCGGAGCTCGCCGGTGCGTTCCGGGGCATGGAGGGCCAGGGCAACCCGTGGGGCCAGCCGGCGACGGCCCGGCTCGACTGGACGAAGAACCTCCCGTTCGAGGTGCCGACGGTCGCGTCACTCGCGGCCGACGGCCGGCTCGACGAGCTCGAGGTGCTCTACTGGGTGGGCTGCGCCGCGGCCTTCGATGAACGCAACAAGCGGGTGGCCCAGGCCTTCGCCACGTGCCTGAACGCCGCCGGCATCCGCTTCGCCGTCCTGGGCCAGGAGGAGTCGTGTACCGGCGACCCGGCCCGCCGGATGGGCAACGACTACGTCTTCCAGATCCTCGCCTCGGGCAACGTCGAGACGCTGAACCGCTACGGGATGGGGGAGCGGACGATCGTCACCGCGTGTCCCCACTGCTTCAACACGATCGGCAACGAGTACGGTCAGCTCGGCGGGTCGTTCCGGGTCGTCCACCACTCGGTGTTCCTCCAGGGACTCCTCGCCGACGGCCGGCTGCGGGTCGTCGACGGCGACGGGACGGGCGCCGCTGGCGCCGTCACGTTCCACGACTCGTGTTACATGGCCCGCTACAACAACGTGATCGCGGCGCCGCGGGACGTGCTCGGCGCCGTGCCGGGGATCGAGCTGCGGGAGATGGAGCGGTCGGGCCGCAACTCGTTCTGCTGCGGGGCAGGCGGCGGCCGGATGTGGATGGAGGAGACGCGCGGCACGCGGATCAACGCCGAGCGGACGCGCCAGGCACTCGAGACGGGCGCGTCCACGGTCGCGACGAGCTGCCCGTTCTGCATGACGATGATGAAGGACGGCCTCGCGGACGCGGCGTCGTCCACGGGGAGTGGCACCGTGACCGCCCGCGACATCGCTGAGATCCTTGCCGACTCGCTCGCGCCGACCCAACCCGCGGGCCGCTCGCTGCCGGTCATCCAGTAGCGCCACGGGCCGGAGCGACCGGGAGCCCGGTCGCGGCGGGCACCCGCCCCTCGATTTCGACCCATTTCCACTCGGAGTGAACAGATCGGCGCCGAGCGGACAGCCTCCGCCCCTCGATCCCGACCGATTTCCTCTCTGATCGGAAAACGGTCCCGGTCACGGGTGTCCGCGGCACTCCGGCCCACTCCAGGACGCCTTCGAGTCGCTGAGCCGTTCTGTGGGAGTGGAAAGCGGTGGCGCTGCGGTCAGCTGGCCGCCCGGATAAGCGTCCGATAAGCGCGGTCGTGTTGACTTCCGGCGCATGGCCACCTCGTCTGTCCAGCTCGCCGGGCACCTCGGCGTTCGGGCGCGGGACGAGCGAACACGCCGCCGCCTGTCGCTGCGCGAGGTCGCCGAGCGAGCGGGCCTCTCGGTCAGCTTCGTCCACGCCGTCGAGCACGGAAAGCCGGCCGGCCTCGCGGCGTACACGGCGATCGCCGCGGCGCTCGGCCTCGAACCCGCTTTCGACTTCGTCGACCCGCGCCGTCGCCCGGCGTCGAGATCCGCTGAGGATCCCGTGCACGCGGCAATGGGTGAGGCGATTGCAGGACGCCTGACGTCCTTCGGTTTCGCGGTCGCCCTCGACGACCCGTTCCAGCACTACCAGTTCGCGGGGCGAGCCGACGTCCTGGCCTGGTCCCTCGAGCAGCGATCACTGCTCCACGTGGAAGACCGGACCCGCTTCCCGAACCTCCAGGAAGCATTCGGGAGCTACAACGTGAAGCGGCGCTACCTGCCGTCGGTCGCGGCCGAGCGACTCGGGCTGCGCGGCGGCTGGGACGTCGTCACCCATGTCGTAGTGGCCCTCTGGTCGTCGGAGGTGATCCACGCGATCCGGCTGCATCCGGCGAGTTTCAGGGCCACGTGTCCGGACGGCATCGACGCATTTGCTGGCTGGTGGTCGGGACGACCTCCGACTCCACCGAGCGTGACGAGCTCGCTCGTCCTGTTCGATCCGGTCGGTGGCGGCCGGTCGGATCGCCGTCGGTTCGTGGGGCTCGACCAGGTCGCCGCCGTCCGGGGCCGGTATCGCGGATACGCCGATGCGTTGGAGGCGATCCGGGCGGCGCGCTGACGGCATCGCGACCGCTTTCCTCTCCGAGAGAACGGGTCGGCGCCCTCGCGGCGCCTCCGGGCAGCCCGGACGCGGGCGGACAACGTGCTTGCCGGGCTGTTTCCGATGGGGGAGGAAAGCGGTCGGGCTATCGCGGGTTTGGCGCCGCTCGCAGGCGGATCCTGTTCGCTCGGGGAGGAAACGCGTGGGGCTGGCGGCTGCAAGGGCGCAGGGCCCGCTACCCGGGCAGGCGCGCCTTGCAGCTGATGCACTCCCGGTCGGTCCAGAGGTTGCCCATGCCGCAGTTCGGGCAGCGTTTCTCGCCCTCCGTCGAGACCGCGAACGGGCTCTCGCGGGTCGCGGCCTCGGTGTCGGCACGTTGTCTGCGCATGATCAGGAGCGTGGCGAACACGCCGACGAGCGCGGCGAGGACGAGAAACAGGAGCTGGGTCGACTGGTCCACTGCGCACGATCCTCCGCGGCTGGAGCCCGAACCCCCGGCGCCCGGACTCGCCGCCACGAAAGCCTAGCCGGGCGCGGCCCACCGGGCAATGGATGTCGGCCCCGAACCGCGGCGAGAGAGCGGGCAGGGCTCGCATCCGAACAGCCTCGCATACGAACTCGCGGACGGAGCCGACCCTCGACGCTGCTACGATGATCGCGGTGTCCGAGCCCACGACCGCCAGCGCCGTCGCAGCCTCCGGCGGCTATCGCCTGACCGAGGAGCAGCTCATGCTCCGCGACGCGGTCCGCGTCCTCGCC
>DASTVH010000282.1:0-9270 GCA_035759195.1 Candidatus Limnocylindrales bacterium | reverse complement strand
CGGATACGCATTCACGCAATGTCACGACCGGGAGGTCGGCGCATTCCCGGGAGGGGCGACCTCGCGGATTCGCTGCGCACGCGAGCCTCCACGGCATCTCGCGAACCCGAGTTCCCTCTGGGCGGCAGCGGCCCAGCGTGGGCCGGAAACCGGACGGAGCGGATCGGTCGTACCCTAGGCTGACGCGCGCGGCCTCGCCCAACCGACACGACGCCCTCGCGGCTGCCTCCCATCACCTCGCTTCGTCCGGAGCACAAGGAGGACTCCCCGCATGAACCGACACCTCCGATCGGTCCTTCGCAGGACCGCCGCGGCCGCGACCGCATCCGCCCTGGCGATCGCGACCCTGGCCGTCCCCGTCGCGGCCGCCCCGTTCCCGGACGCGCTCGCCCTGCCCAACGGATGGGCGCCGGAGGGCATCACCGCCGGCCGCGGGACCACCGTCTACGTCGGCTCGCTCGCCGACGGCGCGATCTGGCAGGCGAACGTCCGCACCGGCGACGGCGAGATCCTCGTCGAGGGTGAGGTCGGCATGGTCGCGGTCGGAGTCGAGTACGAGGCCGGCGCCGATCGGCTCTGGGTCGCCGGCGGACCGACCGGCCAGGTGCGCGTGTACGACGCGTCGTCGGGCGACCTGCTCGAGACGTACACGTTCTCGCCAGCTGGCTTCCTGAACGACCTTGTCGTGACCTCGGAGGCCGTCTACGTGACCGACTCGATGTTCGGCCACCTCGACGTCATCCCGCTCGGGGACGGGGGAGCGCTGCCCGACCCGGCCGACGTCGAAATGCTCGAGCTCGGCGGCGACTTCGAGCTCGTTCCGGGTTTCAACCTCAACGGCATCGTGGCCGCCCGCGGCTGGCTCATCGCCGTCCAGTCGAACACCGGCACGCTCTTCCGGATCGATCCCGACACCGGCGACGCTACCCAGATCGCGCTGCTCGGCACCGACAGCGTGTCGAACGGCGACGGGCTCGAACTCCGCGGTTCGACGCTGTTCGTCGTCCGCAACCGGCTGAACCTCGTCGCCGAGTTCAAGCTCGGGCCGCAGCTCGCCGCGGCGGTCCTCGTCGACGAGCACACCTCGTCCGCGTTCGACGTCCCGACGACCGCGGCGTGGGTCGCCGGCGCGCTCTACCTGCCGAACGCCCGGTTCGGCACGCCGGTGACCCCCGACACGGAGTACACGATCAACCGCCTCGAGGTCTGACCCGGCGACGCCGGATGGCGGCGCCGCGCCGGCGGCGCCGCCCGCTCAGCGGAACAGGTCGTTCTCGGCAGGAATCAGAGCGTCGCGGATCCGCGCCTCGCCGCGGGTCGGATTCGCCCCGCGGACGAGCGCCGCCGGCCGTGCCGTGGTCTTGCCGAAGGCCAGCTCGGCAGCCGAGGCGATCTCGTCGGCGACGGCCCGGACCGTCGAGCGCATGACCCGGCCGTCGTGGTCGGCCACGCCGCGGAGATCCTCGAGCGGCAGCATGCCCGACACGCCGATGGCCACGTCGACGATCCCCCAGCGCCACGGCCGGCCGAACGAATCGCTCACGACGACCGCCACGTCGGTGCCGAGGCGGGCCTCGACGGCGCGCCGGATCCGCTCGGCCGACGCGTCGGGATCGCGCGGCAACAGCGTCACGACCTGGCCGCTCCCCGGCCCGACGTTCGACGCGTCGATCCCGCCGTTCGCGCAGACGAACCCGTGATGGGTCTCGGTGATCAGGACGCCGTTGGCCATCCGGACGACCCGTCTCGCCTCGCGGAGGACGACCTCGACCTGGCGCGGGTCGCGATCGTGGCGGGCAGCGAACTCGATCGCCTCGGGGCGCGGCTCGATCGTCGTCAGGTCGACGACCGCCCCCTCGGCCTTCGAGACGATCTTCTGGGTGACGACGAGGACGTCGTCGCTCCGGAGCGGCAGGAGATCGGCTTCGCGTTCGAGCGCGTCGCCGAGGATCGCGCCGAGGTCGTTGCCCTCGCGGATCTCGGGGATGCCGTCGAGCGCGCGGACCTCCAAACGACCGCCGTCAGCCGGCACGGGCCGGTCCGGACGCGACCGCCTCGACGAGCAGCAGGTCGTCGGGCGTGTCGACGTCGAGCGCGAGCGGACCGTCGACCTCGACGTAGCGGGCCCCGACGGACGCGGCACACGCGGCGTGGGCAGCCCGGCTGTCGCCGCCGAAGGCGAACGGGATCGCGTCGGGCGGCGCGAGGACCAGACCGTTCGTGCCGCGGCCGTGGCGGTCGGGGGCGAGGATCACGAGCGGCCGCTCGGCCACGACGCCGAGCGGCGCGACGAGCTCGGCGACGGCCTCGGGGGAGACGAGTGGCAGGTCGATCGGCAGGACGACGATCGCGTCGGCACCGCCGGCGAGTGCGTCGTCGCGGGCCTCCGCGAGCCCGACGTTCAAGCCCTGACTCCGCTGGCGGAGCGTTCGCGCGCCGAGGGACGCAGCCTTCTCGATCGCTTCGGGATCGGGGCTGATCGCGAGCGTCTCGGCGATGCCCGGGGCGGCGAGCGTCGCCCGGAGCGTCCGGTGAACCATCCCGTCGACGAGGTCCCGCCGCTCCTCGGCGTCGAGCGTACCGCCGAGGCGGGACTTCGCACCCTCGAGGGCGCCGATCGGGACGATGGCCACGACGCGGAGCTCGGGCGCGGCTGTGGGATCGGCCATGGCCGGCATCGTACGCGGGACGGGCCGCGCTCGCCGGCGCGCGGCACGTCCGGACCGGGCGGCAGGCGTTGCCCAGCCGGTCAGGAGACGGGTGCGGTCGCCAGGCCGGCGATCGCGAGGCACTCCCCGGCGACGCGGGCCCGCGCGGCTTCGTCGCCCATGATCGTGTCGCTGACGTGAGCCCGGAGGCCGAGCCTCCGGACCTCGCCGGCGAGCGCCGCGTCGACGTCGTCGAGGACGAAGTCGGTCGCGACGCCGGCGAGCAACCCGGCCACACCCGCGGCGCTCGCGTCATGGCCGAGCGAAGAGAGCATCCGGTCGGCGGGGCCCTTCAGCGCCCGCCCACCGACGATGCCCGAGACGGCGACGATCGGCACGCCCCTGGCACGCGCGGCGGCCAGTGCCTCGGCGATCTCGCCGAGGGCGACGATCGGCCCGAGCGAAACGATCGGGTTGGACGGGGCGACGACGATCGCGGCCGCCGCCTCGATCGCCTCGACGACGCCGGGTCCCGCGCCGGCCAGGTCGGCGCCCCGGAAGCGGACCTCGCGGACCTCGGGCTCCTGGTGGCGCCCGACGAAGTAGTCCTGGAACTCGAGCCAGCCGTCGTCGGTCCGGACCTCGGTCCGGACCGGGTCGTCGCTCATCGGCAGGATCGTCGCCGCCACGCCGAGCGATCGCTGGAGCGACCGGCAGACGTCGCCGAGCCGGCCACCCGCCCGAAGCCGGGCGGTCCGCACGATGTGGGTCGCGAGGTCCCGATCGCCGAGCCGGAACCAGGTCGGCGCGCCGTAGCGGGCCAGCATCTCGGCCGCGCCGAACGTCTCACCCTCGACGCCCCAGCCCCACTCGCGGTTCGCGATGCCGGCGAGCGTGTACATCACCGTGTCGTGGTCGGGCATCACGAGCAGCCCGTGGAGCTCGAGGTCGTCGGCGGTGTTGACGATGACGGACAGCCGATCGCCGAGGAGCGACTGGAGGCCCTGGGCCAGCTTCGCCCCGCCGACCCCGCCGGCAAGCGCGACGACCCGCGGCCGCTCAGCCATCGCCGAGGAGCGCCCGGACCTCGCCGATCCGCTCGATCGTCTCCCGATCGTACGGTGCCGGCATCCGGACGATGACCGTCCGGAAGCCGAGCTCGTCGCGATAGGGCCGGATCGCGTCGGCCGCCTCCTCGGGCGGACCGAGCAGGACGACGGGAGCGCCCGACGACTCCATGCCGTTGTGGGCGAGCAGCTCGGCGAATGCGGCCTCGGCCGCCGCCCGGGAGTCGCGGATGATCAGCGGGAAGCTGACGGTCCGCTCGATCGCTGCCGGGTCGCGGCCGACGTCGGCGCAATGGGCCTCGAGCGTCGCGACCTTGCCCCGGACGTCCTCGAGTGTTCCCGCCGTGTTCCAGGCGTCGGCCCGCAGGGCGGTCGTGCGGAGCGTCTTGCGCGGCCCGGAGCCGCCGACGAGGATCGGCAGGTGGGCCTGGACCGGTCGCGGCTCGCAGAGCGCGTCGACCATCCGGTAGAAGCGGCCCTCGTGGGTCAGCCGCTCGCCGTCGAGCAGCCGCCGCAGCAGCATGACCGACTCGTCGAGGCGGTCGAGCCGTTCGCCGAAGCCCGAGCCCCAGGCCTCGATTCCGAACGCCTCGTGCTCGCGTTCGAACCAGGCGCCGCCGATGCCGAGGATCGCCCGGCCCTCGCTGACGTGATCGAGGGTCGTCGCGAGCTTGGCGGTGAGACCCGGGTTACGGAACGTGTTCGCGCCGACCATCAACCCGAGGCGGATCCGGCGCGTGACGGCGCCGGCGGCGGCGAGGACCGACCAGCCCTCGAGGATCGGCTGCTCCCAGGGGCCGAGGATCGCGAGGAGGTGGTCCCAGGTCCAGACGGAATCCCAGCCGGCCGCCTCGGCGGCGAGCGCCGAGTCGCGGAAGCCGGGCCACGACGTCTGCTGCGACCAGAGCTGGAGCCCGAACTGCATCGGCGGCATCGGTCGGGCCTCCTCAATCCTCGATGTGGTCGTGGATGCCGTCGACGTGGATCCGGAAGCTGACCCGGCGTTGCTTCGTGAAGCGGTCGCGGATGACGGCCTCGGCGGCCGCCGGGTCGTCGACGTGGTAGCGGCGGGCCATCGCGGCGATATCGGCCTGGGCCTGCGGCTGGTCGTCGACGATCTCGACGGTCCCGGTCAGGCCGACCCACGACTGGCGCCGGGCGTCGGTGACGGCGATCGACGTCCGGGGGTCGCGCCGGAGGTTCGTCGGCCAGCGCCGGCCCTCTCGGCTGTTGACGACGATCGTGTCGCCGTCGAGCAGGAACCAGACGACGGCCTGGCGAGGCGCGCCGTCCTCGTCGACGGTGGCGACCGAGGCATACCGCGGCTCGGTGAGGAAGCGGCGGACGTGGGCGGGGAGGGGAGTGGTCGTCTGAGCGGGCATGGCCCGATGGTACGCGAGGCCGGAGGGAACGGCGACGAGCGCGACTGCGACCGCTGCCTTCGCCCGGCTATCGAGCGGAGACCGCCCTTCCCGGCCGCGCGACGACCGTCTTGACGCCATCGCGGACCCGGCGCCGGGCGGCGTCGAGGCGGAGCGACTCCATCGGACGCGGGGCCGCGGGTTCGTAGGTCGGCCGGCCGATCAGGAAGCCCTGGCCGAGGTGCACGCCGAGGGCGGTGAGCATCGCGAGGTCGGCCCGCTTCTCGATCCCCTCGGCGACGAGCCGGGCCCCGATCCGGCGCCCGAACGAGACGAAGGCCTCCACGAGTGCCTGCTTCGCGTCGTCGCGAGCGATCCCGTAGGCGATCTCCCGGTCGATCTTGATGATCGAGGGCCGGAGCGCCGCGATGAGGGAGAAGCTCGCGTATCCCGCACCGGCGTCGTCGATCGCGAACCCGAACCCCAGGCGACGCAGCGCCTTGACCCGGCGAACGAGCGGCCCGACGTCGGACACTGCCTGCTGCTCGGTGCATTCGACCGTGATCTGGCGCGGCGACAACCCGAAGTCGGCGATCATCGCGGCGAGCGCCTTCGCCTCGAACCGCTCATCGAGCAGGCTCGCCGGCGTCAGGTTGACCGCGAGGCGGAGCGGCGGTCGACCGCGTTCCCGGCCCGCACGCTCGAGCGCGCCGGCCCGCTCGAGGATCAGCCGCACGATGAAGGCGTCGAGCTCGACGGAGCGGCCGGTGTCGATCGCGGCGTGGACGATCGCGCTGATCGACTGCGGCAGCATCGGCATGTTCGGTCGGAAGAGGCACTCGTATTCATAGAGGTCGCCGGTCGCGAGCTCGACGATCGGCTGGAACGCGACCTGGTGGACGTTGCGCAGGTTGAAGAAGTAGTCGAGCGTCTTGGTCTGGACGACCTGGGTGTTGGGAGCCATCCCGATCCGTTCGGCGATGCCCGACTGCAGGGCGGCCGCCGCCATCCCGGCGAGGTAGCGCTCGCCCTCGGGGAGCGCCGGATCGAGGCTCACGAGGCCGTAGGCCGGCGAGTGGACCTCGGCGGCGATCTCGGCCGCCCGCGCGTCGGTCAGCTGGGCTGCCGGGCCCAGGACGACCGTGCCGGCATCGAGCTCGACGGTCCGGCAGGCCGGCAGGAGGGCGGCGAGCCGGTGGGCGTAGCGGATGTCCCTCGACCAGAGCAGGCGCTCCTCGCCCGATCGGGGCTGGGGACTGAAGAACCGCACGCGCACACCCTGTTCGGCCCGGCGTTCAAGGCGGGGACGCGCGCTGCCTCGAACCGCGGACGAGGCCATCATCGCCCGCCCGCCCGGGCCGGTCGGGGGCGTCATGGTCCCCTCGCGCATGGCCGCTTCGTACCGGGTCGCCAGCCGATCGGCCCGGGCAGATCGGTCCCTTTGGCCCTGCCCACCGGCCACAGGTCGCTCCACGGTTGGACGATCCAACGTGCGGGAGTCGCCGTCGGAAGCAGGGTGATCGCCACGCTGGCACGGAGGGCGGTCCGATGACACGAGTCCTCGTCGTCCATCACGACGTCGATCTGGCGGACCTCGAGGTCGAGGCGCTCCGCCACGCCGGCTACGAGGTCGACCAGTGCGGTGGGCCGACCCATGCGATCCTCTCCTGCCCGGTCATGCGCGGCCAGCCGTGCTGGCAGGTCGACGCCGCCGACGTCGTCGTCTACGACGCGTGGGCCGCCGGCGACGGCGCAGGTGATCTCATGGCCGACCTGCGCGTGCTGTACCCGGACATGCCCGTCGTCCTGACCTCGTCCGGCATGGAACTCGACTGGGAGGAGCAGGATCCGGCTCGCCGGACCGCATCGGTCGCAGGAGCGCCGACGCGGGCCAATCTGGCGGCCGCGATCGAGGAGGCGTTGGCGAAGGCCCGGGTCGCGGTCGCCGGCTGACCCCCGGCCGCGCCGACACTCAACGATCCGGGCCTCGTCGGCGGAGCGGACCGGCGTCGCCCGTCGCGTGAACGTCAGCCGGCCGATCGGTCGTCGCGGGGCCTCGCCGCCACCGCGAGCCGGTAGCGGATCTCCTCGATCGGCGTGCCGTCGAAGTCGAGGAAGCGCGCGCTGCCGTCCGCAACCCAGCCGCACCGCTCGTAGAACCGCCGCGCCCGGGCGTTGTCGGTGAGGACCCACAGGACGAGCGGGTCGTGGCGGACGGCGAGGTCGTCGACGGCCGCGTCGTGGAGCCGCCGTCCGAGGCCCGTCGACCAGTGCTCGGGGTCGAGGTAGATCGCGTAGAGCTCGCCGGCAACGGGCGCCAGGTCGTCGTCGCGGGCAGGCCCGATCGACGCGAAGCCGGTCACCTCGCCGCCTTCGCCGACCGCGACCCAGACGCGTTCGCCGGCATCGGTCGATGCGTCGAGCGACCGGGTGATCGCCTCACGCCAGAACGCCGCACGTCGCTCGACCGACATGCGGTCGAGGATCGGCTGGGGCACGATGCCGGGGTACGTCGCCTGCCACGACGCGACGTGGACGCGGCCGATGCCGGGCGCATCGTCCGGCACCGCGAGACGGATCCTGTGGGCCGCGGCGGCGGCCGGCGCGGTGGAGCGGCCGCGCCCGCCAGGGTTGGGCGATTCCGCGCTCACGACAGGCGCTCACCGGCCTCGACCCCGAACGCGAGGCGGTTCTCGGGTGGGGCGAGCGGACAGGCCCACCGCGGGTCGAAGGCACAGGACGGGTGGTAGGCGAAATTGAAGTCGAGGATCAGCGTCCCGTCCTGCGGCTCGCCGCCGAGGTCGGCCGCCTTCGCGGCGTCGAGCAGGTAGCGGCCGGCGCCGTACGTCTCGCTGCCGTTCGTCCCGTCGCGGAACGGCAGAAAGAGGCCGCCGGCGTAGCCTGCCAGCCAATAGACCGCGAGCCGGCCGGACCCGACCGGCGACGGCAGCTCGACCCAGCCGATCCGGGTGAACGACATCGTCCCGCCGGCGCTGACCGGCAGGGCCAGCGGCATCGCCGGCGCCGGCCCGTCGTCGGCGTGCGGGTCGGCCGCGCCGGGGTCGGCCGCAAGCCGCGCCTCGAAGCGCCACCTCGGGTCGTAGTCGAAGTGGGCGGCCCGGAAGCCACCTCGGCGATCGGCCGGAACCGGCGACTGGGAATGTTCGCGGAAGAGCGCCTCGCGGGCGGTCCGCCAGCGGTCCCACGCGGCTCGAGGATCGGTCGCCGCGGCGCGCCGGACGTCCGCGTACAGGTCTGCGATCCGGCGACGCCAGTCGGCGAGCTCGAGGGTCGTCCGGGCCCCGTTCACCGGTCCGCGAGCCGTCAGGCCCGCCGCCTGGTCGACTGGAAGATCACGACGCCGCCGATGAGGATCAGGAACACCGGCCAGAGGTCGCCCCAGTCGATCCGCGGCATCGCGATGTCGAACGTGTGATCCAGCAGGTACCAGACGCCGAGGGCGAGCAGGACGACGCCGACGACGATCGACGCCAGGTTGCCCTCCCGGTCGCGGGGCGGGCGCCAGGACGGACCGGCGCCGGCCGGCGGGATGTCACGCGTATCGGTCATGGGACGCCCTCCGTTCGAGGGCATCCTAGCCGGTCGGGCGGACGCCCGGCGACGCGGGGACCGAGGACCGCGGCACCGACCCGTGCGAGAATGCGCCCGGCGCACAGGGTGGCTTCGGGGCAGGTATCCCAGCAGGAGGAGAGACACGTGACGGATCGGGCGGAGATCGGCGTGTTCGGCGGGTCGGGCTTCTACTCGCTGCTCGACGACGTCCGCGAGATCAAGGTCGACACGCCCTACGGGCCGCCGTCGGACTCGTTCTTTCTCGCGACCATCGGCGGACGGTCGGTCGCGTTCCTGCCGCGTCACGGGCGGCGGCACACGATCCCGCCCCATCGAATCAACTACCGGGCGAACGTCTGGGCGATGCGTTCGCTCGGCGTCAAGGCGGTCATCTCGCCGTGCGCTGCCGGGTCGCTCCAGCCCCACGTCAAACCCGGCGACTTCGTCCTCTGCGACCAGTTTGTCGACCGGACCCGCGGCCGGGCCGACACGTTCTTCGACGGGCCGATCGTCAGCCACCTCTCATCGGCCGACATCTACGACCCGGAGCTCCGGCGGATCGCCCTCGAGGTCTGCCGCGAGCACGGCATCGACGTCCACGAGCGAGGCACGATCGTCGTC
>DASTVH010000281.1:0-15853 GCA_035759195.1 Candidatus Limnocylindrales bacterium | reverse complement strand
ACCAGGACTTCGTCTCCCAGGTCTCGCCGCCGGCCATCACCGAGGTCGGCGCCAGCGACGAAGGCGGGCCGCTGGTCGGCATCGTCGACCTCGGTCTGAAGTCGAACATCGTGCGGGCGATGCGCCATCGCGGGGCCCGCGTGCGCGTCTTTCCGCACACGGCCGCGCCGAGCGACGTCCTGTCCAGCGACGTCGACGGCGTCATCCTGTCGCCCGGGCCGGGCGACCCCGCCCGCCTCGACGGGCCGGTCGAGCTGGCCCGAGCGATCATCGAGGACGGCCGGCCGTTGCTCGGGATCTGCCTCGGGCACCAGATCGTCGGGCGGGCGGCGGGGGCCGAGACGGGCCGTCTGAAGTTCGGTCACCACGGGGCGAACCACCCGGTCCGCGACGTCGATCTGGGGCTCGTCCAGGTGACGGCCCAGAACCACGAGGTGCAGGTCGTCGGCGAGTCGCTGCCGAGCGGGTCGGGCTTCCGGGTCAGCCAGGTCAACCTCAACGACGGCTCGGTCGAGGGACTGCGCCACGCGAGGAAGCCGATCGAAACCGTCCAGTACCACCCGGAGGGAGCGCCGGGCCCGCTCGACGCGCTGGCGGTCTTCGACCGGTTCGTTGCGGCCGCGGAGGGCCGATCGCGGTGAGGTCGGAGAGCACGCGGCTTCGGGCCATCCGGCCGGGTCGGGCGGTATGACGGGCGTTGCCACGTCGCCCCCCAAGCCCGCATCGGTGCTGATCCTCGGGTCGGGACCCGTGGTCATCGGCCAGGCGGCCGAGTTCGACTACGCCGGGACGCAGGCCTGCCGGGCGCTCCGGGCGGAAGGCGTCCGGACGATCCTCGTGAACAGCAACCCGGCCACGATCATGACCGACCCGAAGGTGGCCGACGCGATCTACCTCGAGCCGCTGACGCCCGAGGCCGTCGAGGCCGTGATCGAGCGCGAGCGGCCCGAGGGGCTGCTCGCCGGCCTCGGCGGCCAGACGGCGCTCAACCTGGCGATGGCCCTCGCCGAACGGGGGACCCTGGAGCGGTTCGGGGTCCGGCTCCTCGGCACGCCGCTGCGGGCGATCGAGATGGCCGAGGACCGTGAGGCGTTCCGCTCGCTGCTCGACCGGATCGGTCAGCCATACGCCCCGTCGCGGATCGTGGAGGGCGCCACGGACGAGGACCGCCAGGCCTCGGCCGACGCGGCGCTTCGCGAGATCGGCCTGCCGGCGATCGTCCGGCCGGCATTCACCCTCGGCGGCACCGGCGGCGGGATCGTCGAGACCGAGGCCGCGTACCGCGAGCGGATCCGGGCCGGCGTCCGGGCCAGCCCGATCCGCCAGGTGATGGTCGAGCGCTGCCTCGTCGGCTGGCAGGAGATCGAATACGAGGTGATGCGCGACGCCGACGACACGTGCATCGCCGTCTGCTCGATGGAGAACGTCGACCCGCTCGGCGTCCACACCGGCGACTCGATCGTCGTGGCTCCCGTCCAGACCCTGCCCGATCCGGTCCACCAGCGGCTCCGGAGCGCCGCCCTCGCGATCATCCGGGCGCTCGGCGTCGAGGGCGGCTGCAACGTCCAGTTCGCGCTCAGCCCGGACTCGACCGACTACGCCGTCATCGAGGTCAACCCCCGCGTCTCGCGCTCGTCGGCCCTCGCCAGCAAGGCGACCGGGTATCCGATCGCCCGCGTCGCCGCCCAGATCGCGGTCGGCCGGCGCCTCGCGGAGATCCCCAATGTCGTGACCGGCACGACCGTCGCTGCGTTCGAGCCGGCCCTCGACTACGTCGTGGTGAAGCTGCCGCGTTTCCCGTTCGACAAGTTCCCGACGGCCGACCGGACCCTCGGCAGCCAGATGAAGGCGACCGGCGAGGTCATGGCGATCGATCGGACGTTCGGCTCGGCGCTCAACAAGGCGCTCCGCGGGCTCGAGCAGGCGGGTGCCGGGCCGCTCGCCGAGGACCCCTCCTGGACGCCGACGTTCGACTACCTCGCAGCGGTCTACGCCGGGGGCGCGGGTGATGATGATGACGACGGCGAGGCCGCCGACGAGCCGATCCGCTGGGTCGACGAATCGGGCACGGCCTGCGAGTCGACCCGCCATGCCCAGCGAAGCGCGGCACCGATCGTCCTGCGCCGGTTCCTCGAGCCGTCCGACTCGCGTCTCTGGCGGCTGCTCGGTCTCCTGCGGCGGGGGGTGCCCGAAGCGACGATCCAGGCCGTCACCGGGATCGCCCCGTGGTTCCTCTCCGAAATGGGCCGCAACGTTGCCCTCGAGGCGGCGGTCCGCGACGCCGGTGCCCGCCTGGCGGACCCACGGGACGGCGAGGCGGCCACGCTGCTCGCGACCGCGAAGCGGGCGGGCTTCGGCGATCGGGAGCTCGCGGCGATGGCCGGCGTCCCCGAGGCCGATCTCCGAGCCACTCGCCTCGCGCTCGGGCTGCGCCCCGGCTACGCGATGGTCGACACGTGCGCCGCCGAGTTCGCGGCGGAGACGCCGTACTTCTACGCGACGTATGCGGCCGCCGGCACCGAGCCCGAGGCGCCGCCGGTGGATCGGCCGGCCGCCCTCGTCATCGGCTCGGGACCCGTCCGGATCGGACAAGGGATCGAATTCGACTACTGCGCGGTCCAGGCGGCCGAGACGCTCCGCGCCCTCGGCTGGTCGGCCGTGATGATCAACTCGAATCCCGAGACGGTCTCGACCGACTTCGACGCCAGCACCCGGCTCTACTTCGAGCCGCTCGATCCCGAGAGCGTCCGGAGCGTCGTCGACGCCGAGACGCGGGACGGCGAGTCGCCGCTCCCCGCGGTCGTGGCGTACGGCGGCCAGACGCCGCTCAACCTGGCCGCGCCGCTCGCCGCCGCCGGCGTGCCGCTGCTCGGCAGCGACCTCGAGGCGATCGACCAGGCGGAGGAACGGACGCGCTTTTCGGCCCTCCTCGACCGTCTCGGCATTCCCCAGCCCGAGGGCGGCATGGCCCACAGCATCGAGGAGGCGCTCACCCTGGCCGAGCGGATCGGTTACCCGGTCATCGTCCGACCGTCGTTCGTCATCGGCGGCCTCGCGATCGACTTCTGCTACTCGACCGACGACCTCGTTCGGCAGCTGGCCGCGGCGACCGTCGTGGATCCCGATCGGCCGGTGCGCATCGATCGCTACCTCGAGGGCGTCGAGGTCGACGTCGACGCGGTGTCGGACGGCGAGCGGGTCCTGATCCCGGGCCTCCTCGAACACGTGGAGCGCGCCGGCGTCCACTCGGGCGACTCGGTCGGCGTCTTCCCGCCGCGCTCGGTCAGCGACTGGGACCAGGAGCTGATCGTCGCGACGATGGAGCGGATCGTCCTCGCGCTCGGGGCCCGCGGTCTCGTCAATGCCCAGTTCATCGTTCGCGACGACGGCGTCTACCTCATCGAGGTGAACCCGCGGGCCTCGCGAACCGTGCCGTTCATGAGCAAGGTGACGGGCGTCCCGATGGTCGAGCTGGCCGTCCGGATCTCGCTCGGCGAGCGCCTCGCCGGGCTCGGCTGGCCGAACGGACTCCTGCCGCCGCCGCCGTTCGTCGCGGTGAAGGCGCCGGCCTTCTCGACGGCCAAGCTGCGAGGGGTCGATCCTTCGGTCGGGCCCGGGATGCAGTCCACCGGCGAGGTGATCGGGATCCACACCGATGCGCGCGTGGCGCTGGCGAAGGCCCTTCTCGGCGCGGCGCTCGTCCCACCACGTCCCGGCCAGGCCGGGGCCGTGGCACTGCTCTCGATCGCCGACCGGGACAAGACCGAGCTGCCGCGGCTCGCGGCCGCGCTGGTCACCGCCGGTTACCGCCTCGCGGCGACGGCCGGGACGCGCGAGGCGCTCGCGGCCGCGGGCTACGAGGCCGAGTCGGTCGCGAAGCTCGGGACGCCGCCGGACCCGGTCGCCGGCGAGCGGGCGATCCTCGATCTCCTCGCGACGGGCGCCGTCCGCCTCGTCGTCAACACGCCGACGCCGCGGTCCGGCGCGGTCCGCGACGCGGCCGAGATCCGACTGGCGGCCACCGCCGAGGGGATTCTCTGCCTGACCGCGATCGAGACCGCGGTCGCGGCGGCCGAGGCGCTCGACCCGGCGATCGCCGGGCGCCTCGCCGAGGTCCGCCCGATCGGCGACTGGGTCGCGTCGTACGCGCGGGACCCATCGCCGCCCGGCGGCGAGAGCGCGGCACGGACGGCGCCGGCTACCCCGGCGGCCGCGGCCCGGTGACGACTCGCCGATTCGATCTCGTCGTCTTCGACTGCGACGGCGTCCTCGTCGACAGTGAGCGCCTCTCGATCCGGGTCGACCTCCACTACCTCGAGCGCCTCGGCTGGCCGATGACGGAGTCCGAAGTCGTCGAGCGGTTCGTCGGCCGGTCCGACGCGGACATGCGGGCAGAGATCGAGGTGTACCTCGGCGGACCCGTCCCGGCCGAGATCGACGCAGAATTCGAGCGCCTCTACCGGCGGGCGTTCGACGAGGAGCTCGAGCCGGTCGAGGGGATCGCCGGCGTCCTCGAGGCCGTGGCCGGTGCCGGGATCCGGATCTGCGTGGCATCGAGCGGGACCCATGCCAAGATCCGGCGAAGCCTGGAGCTGACGGGCCTGAGCGACTGGTTCGACGATCGGACGATCTTCAGCGCGACGGACGTGCCGAACGGCAAGCCCGCGCCCGACCTGTTCCTCCACGCGGCTTCCGCGATGGGCGTCGCACCCGATCGGTCGGCGGTCGTCGAGGACAGCGTTTACGGGGTGCAGGCCGCGCTGGCGGCCGGGATGACCGCGTTCGCCTATGCCGGCGGCGTCACGCCGGCGAGCCGCCTCGAGGCGCTCGGCGACGGGGCGGTCGCGTTCGAGCGGATGGCGGAGCTGCCGCAGCTGCTGGGGCTTCGCCCATCCGATCACTGAGGCTGCGGGGCCGACCGGCCCCACCCGTTCGATTTCGTACGCCGCGCGAAACCACCCCCCTCGGCGGGCGACGATCTCGGAGTCCGAGATCGCCCGACCCACCCGGAAGAGGGGTGGCCGTCCGGCGCCTCCCGACGCCATGTCATCCGATCTCGGAATCCGGATTTGTTCGACCTTGGACGAGGCGCCGGTAGGAGGAAGAATCCTGCCCCTCATGATCCGATCTCGGAGTCCGAAATCGTCCGGTCGAATTGGGAGTCACTTCCGGCGACGTGCGAGATCGGACGAACCGTCGCCGACCTAGGGGGCCAACTCCACGAGGCTGATCGCGGCCGTCTCGCCCTCCTCGGGCGCCTCCACGAGGAGAGACTGGCCGAGGGACCACAGCGTCAGCGTCGTCAGCGCGACCATGACGACCGCCAGCGGCAGCTGTCGGCGGCGGTAGGACGCCGTCGAGTCGGTCCCGGCCTCGGCCGCCGCGACGACGTGGCCGCCCCAGGCGCCCAGCATGTGGCCGCCGACGACCGCCGCGATCTGGACGGTCCAGACGAACCCCGGCGGCAGGAAGTCGACCGTCAGCTCGTGGAAGGCCCACCCGAACCCGCCCAGATCCCAGCCCCGCTGGAGCGGGTCGGCGATCGCGACGATGATCCGCTGGCCGTCGATCAGCAGGTACGTGAAGTAGTGCGCCACGAGGTATCCGACCGCAATCGGCAGCAAGCCGGCGGCGGTCGCCGCGACCCCGACGAACCGCGTCACCGCAATCGCGGCCGCCGCGACGACCCCGAGGAACCCCACCAGTAGTCCGGTTTCGACCGCGACCGAGGGCGCCCCGAAGACCGAGAACCAGGCCGTCGTCTGCGACAACCCATCGAACAGGATCGAGCCGGTCCCGATCGCGATGAGGGCGATGTCCGCGTACGTCCAGCCCGGCTCGAGCAGCCCGGAGGCGTACGGCCGGCGGCGGACCCGGCCCTCCTCGTCGGCGAGGGCGAAGGGCGCGAGTCGGTTCAGGACGCCGAACCAGACCGAGAACGTCTCGCCGTCGCGGCGCCAGGCCGTCTTCCCGAACTGGGCCATCATCGCCACGGTGAACGCGGTGTAGCCGACGAGGACGATGAAGAGCGTGTCCGGGCCCGCGTCTCCGACGAGCTCGAGCCAGACGAAGAACGCCAGGCCGATGACGGCCGGCCAGCGGCGCAGCCAGGACGGAAGCTCGGCGGGTTCCCAGCCGCGGATCCCGACCGCCCGCAGGACGGCCGCGCCCAGATCGAAGAGCGTCGCGAACGGGTCGAGCCAGTGCCAGACCGGCCCGACGAGGGCCGAGAGGATCGCGAGGCCGACCCAGCCGTAGACCCACAGGAAGAGCGTCGAGACGTCGCCGGCGCTCGTTCCTCCGACGAGACCCTGGAGAATGATCCAGCTCCAGCCGACGAGCCCGATCGCCCGCAGTCCGTATCGCAGCCAGGCCGGTGGCAACCGGCCGGCCCCGGTTCGCTCGGGCGGCGAGGCGCGGACGTCGGCAAGGAGCACGAACGCGAAGGACAGCGCCACCGCCAGGCCGGCGCCGATCAGGTAGACGGCGAGGGGAAGCCGCGACTGGTACGTGACGTCGAGGCTGTGGCCGGTCGCGATCGCGGGCGCCGCCGCGAGCGCCGAGACGACGGCGATGAGCGCCCCGAGCCGGATCGCGCCCGCGCGGCGCTGGCTCCGCCGAACCACGCCGGTCCGCATCACGCCGGTCCGCGGCCGCGTGACCGGTTGATCAGCCAGGCCCCGAGCAGCGCGACGACGACGATCGCCGCCACGATCGGAATGAGGACGTCGGTCGTGCCGGTGGGCGTCCCGTCTCCCGAGGGCGCCGGCGACGCACCGGCCGACGGCGATGCGGACGGCGTGGCCGTCCGCTCCGCCGTGGCGGAGGGGACCGGCGTCGGGCTCGGTGTGGGCGCCGGTGTGGGCTCGCTGACCGTGAACGTCACGACGTTCCGCTCGAGATGGTCGTCATTCGCCGACAGCGCCGTCGAGCGGACCTCGTACGCCCCGGCGGCCAGCTCGGGCGGGTCGATCCGCATGATCAACGGGTCTGACGGGTCGACCCCGCCGGCGGCGATCTGGTTCCCGCTTGCGTCGTGCAGCGTGAGCGAGCTGCCGGACGGGTCCAGCTCTTCGGTGTACGTGAAGACGATCTCGGTCGGCGGCGCCTCGAGGACCGCGCCCTCGGCTGGGGTCGCGGTCTCAAGTTCGGCGTGGGCGAAGGCGGCCGCGGGCCAGAGCAGGAGTGTGAACACCACCAGCGGCAGGGCCGCGGCCGCGCGGACACGGCGGGGAAGGAGCCTGGAGATCATGCCGCCGAGTGTACGGCGCGCGCGACGACGCCGCGATTCGGGCTTGGGACAGGGCTCGACCGAGACCGCGTGGGAGGCCACGGTCCCGGTCGAGAGGCCCGGAGAAGTCAGCGATGGGCGTCAGGCGGCATGACCGGCGGCGCCGCGACCCGTGTCGCCGTTCGTGCCCGCGACGGCCGATCCGACCCCGATGAGCCAGCGGCCGAGGCGGACGCGGACGGGCCGGCGGCCGGCGCGGCCGCGGCCGTCGCCGTTCAGGCGGTTGCCGGCCGAGCCGCGGCGACCGACGTCATGATCGGATCGCCCCCCGGCGTCCCGCACGCGTCGCTCGGCGCGGAGCAGCTCGGCGTCGCGCAGCAGGTCGTTGATGCGTTCGTGGACGATGGCGTACTGCGTGTGGTCCATGGTGGGCACGTCTCCTGGGATGGGACCCTGCTGTCTACCTGTTGTTAGTCGATTGTCTAACCTCGACCCCTGGAAACGGGCCGCGACGACGGGTCGCGACCCACGGACCGCCCGGGCCAGGCGTCCGGCTACCCGATGAGGAACCGCTTGATGTCGGCCGACGCATCGTCGAGACGGTTGCGCCGGAGGGAGTAGTAGATGACCGTCCCCGACTCGGTGATCGTCACGAGGCCGGCTGCCCGGAGCAGGGCAAGGTGATGCTTGATCGTGGGCTTCGAGAGATCGAGCTGCTGGGCGATCTCGGTGAGATAGAGATCGCGCGAGGCGAGCAGCTTGAGGATCCGCAACCGGGTCTCGTCGCCGAGTGCCCGGTGGAGGCGGACGACGGCCTGCGGCGCCGCGAGCGGATCCCTCGGCTCGATGGCCGCGTCCGCGACGGGATACCCGAAGAGCCGCCAGTCACCGGCCGACATGAGGAAGTTGTACGGGCGCGAGAAATACGAGGGGGCGAGGATGACGCGCCTGACGCCGGCCTCGGGCAGCCAGCGGATACCGCCGGTCGTCCGTTCGATGAGATCGACGGGGGTCAGCGACGCTCGATCGGCCGCACGGCTGTCATAGTCCCGCTCGATGATCTCGGTCACCCGAGGCTCGATCTGGCCGAAGATCTCGGCCCACGCGGCGAGGACGTCGACGATCGTCTTGAGCGATGCGTCGGGGTCCCGGAGGAGCTGGAGGCGACCTTCCTTCTTGTGCTCGCCGATGCTCTCGCCGAGCGCCGTGATCGCGTCCTCGTCGCCGTTGAGGGCCCGATCGATGAGGGCGGCGACCTCGGGCTCGCGGGGGCTGTATTCGAAGATTCCCCGGATGATCTCGGCAGGCGTGGCGCTCGCCATCGCCCCCACGAGGTCCGCCGACGTCCGAACCTCGGGGCGATCCACGACGAGGACCGCCGAGTTGATGCACATCTCGGACGCGAACACCTGCAGCGCCGAGTCGCGGAGGTCCGCCGGCATCGCAGCCTTCGCGGAGGTGAGCCACGCTCGATCCTCCGCCGGCAGGTCCTCGGTCGCACCGGCATCCTCCGACAGGCTGAACACGAAGTCGTAGGCGGGACGGACGTCCCAGTCGATCCTGAACGAGGTCGCGCCCCGGGTGAGGTCGCGGACGGGTGCTCGAGCCGGCACGTCGGCGGACCGCGGAGCGGCGCGGGAAGCGGGCCTGGCTGCCATCGTGTCTGTGCGGTGCTCCTAACGAATGTTAGATGGAAATCTAACGTCGCACTTCGCCCCTGTCAAGAGCCGAACGTTCCTCCGGTGGCGGTCTGCGCCGGCTGTCCGCACCGGGTCGGACCGGCCGGTCGCCTACAATCTGGTTCGACCCCGGATTCCGACTGAGGAGCCATCGACGCATGCCGATCCCGACCGTGTCGTTCACCGACGAGCGCCTCCCCAACGGCCTCCGGCTGATCATCGCCGAGGACCACCTGGCGCCCGTCGTCGCGGTCAACCTCTGGTACGACGTCGGCTCCAAACACGAGGTCCGCGGCAAGACCGGCTTCGCCCATCTGTTCGAACACGTCATGTTCCAGGGGTCTCGCAACGTGGCGAAGGCCGAGCACATCGCGCTCATCCAGGCCGCCGGCGGCACGATGAACGGGACGACCTGGCTCGATCGCACGAATTACTTCGAGACGGTCCCGTCGCACCAGCTCGAGCTGGCCCTGTGGCTCGAGGCCGACCGGATGGGCACGCTCCTCGATGCACTCAGCCAGGAGAACCTGGACAACCAGCGCGAGGTCGTGAAGAACGAGAAGCGCTGGTCCTACGACAACCGGCCCTACGGCTCGTGGAACGAGAAGCTCCAGGCCCATCTGTTCCCGCCGGAGCATCCCTATCACCACACGACGATCGGCTCGATGGAGGATCTGGACGCGGCATCGATCGAGGACGTCAGCGAGTTCTTCCGGACCTACTACGCACCGAACAACGCGGTCCTCTCGATCGTCGGCGACGTCGACGCGAACGCGGCGCGGGGCTGGGTCGAGCGCTACTTCGGGGGGATCCCGGCGAACCCGGCGATCCCGGCCCTGGGCGACCTGTCGCTGCCGCCGGTCCTCGGCGAGGAGCGCCGCGAGGTCGTGCCGGACCGCGTCCCGCTGCCGCGCGTCTACGTCGCGTTCCGGGCGCCGGTCTTCGGCGACACCCGGCTCGACGCGCTCGACATCGCGGCCCAGGTCCTCGCAGGCGGCAAGGGAAGTCGGCTCCACCGCCGCCTCGTCCGCGACGAGCGGATCGCCCAGGACGTCGCGCTCTTCTCGCTCGGGTTCGTCGGCGGGGCCTCGATCGCCGCCGGTTGGGCGACCGTCCGGCCCGGGGTCCAGCCGTCGCGCGTCGAGGATGCGATCCATGAGGAGCTCGCAAGGATCGGGCGGGAGCCCGTCTCGGACGATGAGCTGGAGCGGGCCCGGGCGCTCATCGAGAGCGACGAGCTCGGCGCGCTGGGCCGCGTCGAGGAGCGAGCCGATCGCCTCTCGATGTACGCGACGCTGTTCGACGACCCCGACCTGATCAACCGGATGCTGGGTCGCTACCTCGCGGTCACGGCCGACGACATCCGGTCCGCCGCGGCCGCGGTCTTCCGGCCCGACAACCGGGTCGTCCTGACGTATGTCCCGGAGCGGCCGCCGGCCGATTCGGCGGTGCTCGACGACGCCCGGACCGAGGAGGCCGCAGCATGAGTGGTCACGACACGGTGATCGCAGCCCGCCCGACGCCGGGGACGCCTCGACCGTACGAGTTCCCGGCGGTTGAACGCCGCCAGCTACCGAACGGCCTCCGCCTGGTCACGGCGAACCTGCCGGGGCGACCGCTCGTGAGTGCGTCCCTAGTCCTGCGCAACGGGGCCGCCGACGAACCCGCGGCCCACGGCGGCGCGACCGTCCTCGCCGCCCGGGCGCTGTCCGAAGGCACCGTGCGTTACGACGCGATCGCCCTGATCGAGGCGAGCGAGCGCCTCGGCGCCTCGCTCCACGCCGAAGCCGGCTGGGACGCGATGAGCGTGAGCGTCGACGTACCGGCCGCCCGCCTCGAGCCGGCCCTCGAGCTGCTCGCCGAGATGGCTCTCCGGCCGACATTCCCCGAGAGCGAGGTGGAGCGGCTCCGCGACGAGCGCCTCAACGACCTGCTCCAGGCCCGGGCCGATCCCCGGCGCCGGGCCGACGAGGCGTTCGCCGAGACGATCTACGAGGCCTCCTCGCCTTACCATCGGCCCTCGGGCGGCAGCCGCGAGACCGTCGAGGGCCTGACGCCGGCCCGCCTCCGGGCGTCCTACGAGCGCGGCCTCGACCCGGCCCGGGCGGCCCTCGTGGTCGGTGGCGACCTCACCGGCATCGACGTCGAGGGGATCGCCGCGCGGCTGCTCGGCGACTGGGGTCCGGCCGTCGGCGCCGGCACGTCGGGTCGGATCGTCGACGCCGGCGCGGTTCGCGAGCGCTTCGTCCGCGTCCTGCACCGGCCCGGGGCGGTCCAGACCGAGATCCGGATCGGCCACACCGGGGCGCCGCGCCGGATCGACGACTTCCACGCGCTCTCGGTCATGGGGGCGATCCTCGGCGGCCTGTTCAACTCCCGCCTGAACATGAAGCTGCGCGAGGAGAAGGGGTACACGTACGGCGCCGGCGCGAGCTTCGACCTGCGCCGGGCGGCGGGGCCGTTCGGGGCGCGCGCGGCGGTCAACACCGAGGTCACGGTCCCGGCCGTCGCCGACTTCGTGGCCGAACTCGAGCGGATCCGCGAGGCGCCGGTCGGCGATGCGGAACTGCGCGCCGCGCGGGACTACCTCGTCGGGGTCTTTCCCCTTCGATTCGAGACGCCTGGGCCGATCGTCGGCGCGCTGTCGGGCATCTTCATCCACGACCTGCCCGACGACGAGCTTGCCCGCTACCGGCCGGCGATCGAGGCGGTCACGGTCGAGGACGTTCACGCCGTCGCGCGGAAGCGCATCGAACCTGAGCGGGCCGCGATCGTCCTCGTCGGCGACGCCGACGCCTTCGGGGAGGCGCTCGAGGCGGCGGGCTTCGGACCGGTCACGATCGAGCGCGAGAGCGGCCCGACCGAGGCCGCGAGCGAGACCCCACCCACGACCCAGGCGGGTCCGGTCGACGCCGGGCCGGAGGGACCCACGGAGGGCGCCGACGAGCCGGCCGTCGAGGGCGACGAGCGGCCGGTCGACCCTCGCGAGGAGTGACCGACGAACGCTGATCCGGCACCGGACGCGGGGCCCGACGGCACCGCGGCCGCCGGGCAGGCACGAGACCAGCCGACCGATGCGCCCGTTTCACCGCCGGTCGGGGCGGCAATCGATCCGGCCGGATCGGCGCTCAACCGGCGACTGCCGGCCCTCGCCTCACCGGTCTACCGCCGCTTCATCGTCGCGGCGTTCGTCGGCAGTATCGGCGCCTGGATGCAGGCGACCGCTCAGGGCTGGCTCGTTCTCGGCCTGACCGATTCGCGGTTCGCGCTGGGGGCGACGAGCGCGGCCTCGACCGCCCCGATCCTGGTCCTCTCGATCTTCGCCGGCGTCCTCGCCGATCGGGTGGACCTCCGCCGGCTGCTGGCGACGACGCAGCTCGCCGTGGCCGCGTCTGCCGCGTCGCTGGCGATCCTGACCGGGCTCGGGATCGTCCAGTTCTGGCACGTGCTCGTGCTCGCGGCCCTGTCCGGAGCCGCCGGCGCGCTCGCGTCGCCGGCGTTCCAGGCGGTCGTCTCGACGATCGTCGACCGAAGCGCGATCGGCAACGCGGTGGCCCTCAACTCGGCACAGTTCAACCTTTCGCGCGTCCTGGGTCCCACGATCGCCGGGATCATCATCGCCGCGGGCAGCATCGCGGCCGCGTTCTGGGCCAACGCCATCGCCCTCGTGATCGTCGCGATCGTCATCGCCTCGCTGCCGATCAGGCGCGCCTCGAGCGCGGCGCGCGTCGAGGCATCGATGTGGGCGAATCTGACCGACGGCATCCGCTACATCCGGACCGAGCGGACGATCGCGCTGCTGGTCCTGCTGGCGGCGATCCCGGCGCTCTTCATCCTCAACTACCTCGTCCTCATGCCGGTCTTCGCCCGGGACGTGCTCGACGTCGGCGCGCCCGGCCTCGGGATCCTGAACGCGTCGCTCGGCGTCGGGGCGCTGTCGGGCGCCCTCTTCGTGGCGTTCCTCCGGCCGAGAGGCGGCAGCGGCCGATTCATGCTCGCCGGGCTCGGCTCGGCGTCGATCGGGCTCGTGGTCTTCGGGCTCTCGACCTGGCTGCCGCTCTCGTGTCTCGCGCTCGCCGCGCTCGGCGCGAGCCAGGTCGCCTACTACGCCACCACGAACACGCTGATCCAGGTCCTGGTGGCCCCCCGCCTGCGAGGCCGCGTGCTGTCGCTCTACATCCTGACGTCGCTCGGGGTGATCCCGTTCGGAAACCTGCTCGCGGGCGCCGTGGCGGAGACCTTCGGGGCGCCGCTTGCGCTCGCCGGCGGCGGGTCTGCGACCCTCGCGATCCTCATTGCGGTCGCCATCGCGTTTCCGGTGCTGCGCGGGTTGCGCCCCGAACGGGAGCTGGCGATCCGCGGCTGAAACCTTTCGCCGCCGGCCTGTCTCAGGGAGGTAGAAGCGGGTCGCGAAAGCCCGTCAGCATCTCGGAGACAGCCCCGTGCAGACCTACGCTCTTCTCGGACGAAGCCTCGCCGCAGCGGCGGTCGTCGTCTTCCTCATCGCCGGCGCCGCGTTCGCAGGCGGCGTCCTCTCCGCACGAGCCACCTCGCCGGGCGCCGACGCGACGGCGACTGCCAGCCCCTCGGCCGAGGCGTCGGCCACGACGGAAGCCACCGAAACCGCCGAGCCGACGTCGGAGCCCACCGCCGATCCGACCGGCAGCCCCGAGGCGATCGACGACCACGGCGGCGATCGCATCGACGGCGACGACGATCATCCTTCCCCGACCGCCAGCCCCGACGCGACCGACGACCACGGCGGCGACGGCGACGACCGCGACGACGATCCCTCGCCGACGGCGAGCCCCGAGGCGACCGACGACCACGGCGGCGATCGCATCCACGCGGACGACGACAACAGCGGCCCGGGCTCGGACGACTCGGGCCACGGCTCGAACGACTCCGGGGATGACTCCGACGACAGCGGCTCGGGCTCCGGCGACTCGGGCCGCGGCTCGGACGACTCCGGGGACGACGACTCCGGCCACGGCTCGGACGACTGAGTCCACGAGGAGCGCGAGACGCCGAGCGAACTCGGACCGATCGGTGGACCATGAGCGGCAGGCGATGGGCCCGTCGCTCATGGTCATGTCCGACGCACGAGGAACTCCCACGTACCCGATCGACCGTCACGGCCCGCCGCCGGATCTCGTCGAGGATCGCGCCGTCGTGGCCCGCGTCCTCGCCGGCGACCGCGAGGCCTTTCGCGTCCTCGTCGATCGCGAGGGAGCTGCCGTCATCCGCGCCTGCCACCGTGTCCTCGGTGACCTGCACGAGGCTGAGGACGCCGCTCAGGAGGCCTTCATGACCGCCTATCGCGCGCTTGCCGGCTGGCGTCAGGACGGGCCCTTCGGGGCCTGGCTCCGGCGGATCGCGATCCGCATCGCGGTGCGGCGTTCGCAGCGGCGGCGGACCGTCGGCTGGCTGGACCCGTCGGAACCGGGCGCATCGGACGTCGCCGGCGGCCCCGATCCGCAGTCGCTCTCGCTCCGGGCGGAGCGGGCGGCGAGCGTCCGCGCGGCGCTGGCCGGCCTCGACGAGCCATACCGCGAGGTCGTGGCTCTCCGCTTCTTCGGCGACCTCTCGCTCAGCGAGATCGCCGACCAGACCGGACGTCCGCTGGGCACCGTGAAGACGCACCTCCATCGCGGGCTTCTCCGGCTGCGGTCGAGCCTCGAAGGGGCGGGCCAGTGACCGGCCGCAGCGGACCCATCCATCCCCACGACGAAGAGCGGCTCGCGGATGCCATGGCACGCGAGCTCGAGGAGCTCGGCGAGATGGGCGGACTGCGACCGACCCAGGGATTCACGGACCGGGTCATGGCCGCGGTCGAAGCGGAGCCCGTGCCCCAGCCGGCGGTCGCGTTCGGCTCGGCGCTGCGCCAGGGGCGTCTCGCGACGGCCGCCGCGGCGATCGGCGACGCCTGGCGCGTGGCGTTCGGCGGCGGCCGGCCGATGGCTGTCCGGGCCCAGGCGCTCGCGCTCGTCCTGGTGACGGCGGTCGGCATCGTGGGGCTCGGTGGCGGGGCGCTCGTCGGCGCGGCGGCGCTCCTCGATCGCGGCGAGTCGCCGCCTCCGAGCGTGACCCCCCAGCCGTCGGTCACGCCCTCGCCGAGCCCGAGTCCCTCGCCGACGGTATCGCCGAGTCCCGAGCCGAGCCCGTCAGCCAGTCCCTCGCCATCGCCGACGGAGACCGCTTCGCCCGACGAGACCGACGACTCGCTGGAGACCCTGAAACCGGCCGAGACACTCCGGCCGGGCGAGACCCTCAGGCCGGGCGAGACCCTGAAACCCGCCGAGACGCCGCACGCGGACGACGACGGCTCGAACTCGGGCTCGGGCTCGTCGGGCTCCGGTTCGGGCGACGACTGAGGCGTCTTCGCCCCAGTTCGGAGGATTTGCCCGACGCGGTGACCTGAAGCACCGGCAACACGCTCCGGATAGCCCGAAAGTCCTGGGCGAAAGGTCCGGTGCAAGGTCGGTGTGCATATAGTTCGGCCGCCTGCCGGGGGGCGAGGGACAACATCCGTCATTCGCGAGTCACTCATGTCCATCTTCGGCCGCCGCTCCAAGCCGCCGCGGACCTCTCGTCGAGAATCGGGCCAGTCCGTCGTCGAATTCGCCCTCGTGCTGCCGATCATGGTCATCCTGCTGCTCGCGGTCCTCGACTTCGCCAGGATCTACACGACGATGATGAGCGTGGAGTCGGCCGCCCGCGAGGCCGCCGACTACGGCACGACACTCGGCGCCGGCAAGTGGCAGTCAGGCGCGCCCATGGACACCACCGTCGCCGAGATGGAGCGGCGGGCGTGCATCGCGTCGAGCGATCTTCCGGATTACGAGGATGCGGACAGCGACCCCGCCACCGGTTGCACGAACCCGAGCTTCGCCTACTGTCTAACGACGTCGGTTGGGGGGACCTGCGGACCGTACGACGCGCT
>DASTVH010000280.1:0-7485 GCA_035759195.1 Candidatus Limnocylindrales bacterium | reverse complement strand
GTGCGGCGTATGCCCAGCGCCGCAGCGAACAGGGCGTGGCCGACCTCGCGGCGATGGCCGGGGCCACGGCATACCTGAGCGCACCCGGGGCGAGCAGTGCGAAGGCCGCTGCCGCAGTCCTCGCGGCACGTGGCATCGCGGGAGCGAACGGTTACCCCCACAACGGTTCCGATACGACCGTGGACGTCACCGTCTCGCCGGTCGTCGGCGGGGCGAACGTCACGGTGGACCTCACGGCCGAACACGACAACAACTTCGCCTCGCTGCTCGGGATGCCGACCTGGGACATCTCCGTCACGGCCACTGCTCAGACGAGCAACACTCCGAACGCGGCCATCGGGGTCATGCCGCTGCTCTTCAACCAGGAGGCATTCCCGGGGGCGATCTGCGACGAGTCGGCGGGCGGCTGCGTGGCCGAGGTCTACCAGCTGCCCGGCACTGGCAACGAGGACGTCCCCCAGGACGCCACCCAGTTCAACTGGACGGTCTTCTGTGCCGGCGACAGCGGCACGGAGTGCAACGCGAGCTCGAACGACGTTTCCGAGATCCTCGGTTGGGGCGGCAACGCCACCGTCATCGAGCTCACCGACGACATCGGCCCGTTGAACGCCGGTACCCACGCCGACCTTCTGCTATCGAACGGCGCTTCGACAGCGCCCGCTCTCGAGGATCACGTCGGTGAGACGTTCCCGGTCCCGATCGTGACGGACGACGGCGACATGGTCGGGTTCGCCTACTTCAAGCTCCTGTCGATCGAAGGCTCGCCGGATCGCGTGATCCGCGGCTACTTCGTCTCGCCGGTCAACGCCACCCAGCTGGTCGTCTCCCCCACGGGAGGGACGCCCGGCCTCCAGACCGGGGCCTATACCCTCAAGTTGATCGATTGATCCATCGCATCTTCCCGTTGGGCCTGACGCAGCGCCACCCGGGGCGCTGACCGTCCGTCGGGACTCAACAGAACTCATTGAGCCGCGCTCCGTATGGAGCGCGGCTCAATCCTTTCCGGGGTCGATGCTCAGCGGATCCCGGTGTCGTACGCGAGATCGATGGCGACGAAGCCGTCTCCGACGGTGACCGGAACGGGCTCGGCCATCCGCAGGAATCCCTCGACGGGTTGCGGCTCGACGACGTACGGGCCGGCCGGCAGGGCAACCGCGTAGCGACCGTCGGCGTCCGTCACCACGCGGGCCACCTCCCGGCCGGCCGCGTCGAGGACCAGGACGGTGGCGCCGGCGATCGGTCGATCGTCGCAGCTGGGGTCGTTGACGCTCACGACCGGGCAGGTCGGACCGGCCGTGACGGTCCCTCGGATCCCGGAGCCGCCGGGCAGGATGCCGCCGCCGCTCGCTGGATCGCTGCTCGCGGAGGGCAGTCCGGCCGGGACCGGATCGCCCTGCTCGTCGACGAGTTCGACCGATCCGTCGCGCCCGACGGCATAGACCCAGCGATGGCGCTCGATACAGCCGGCCGGGCAATCTCCCCAGCCGACCTCGAACGTGATTTCGAAGCCGTCGGCCGTCTCGGTCGCCTGCCAGAAGCAGCAGCCGCCGATGACGTCCGGGTCGTGAACCTCGATCCCGGCCAGGCCGGTCTGGAGGGCGATCACGCGGGCGGCCGCCGCCTCGGGCGTTGCGATCACGACCGGGCTCGGCTGGATGCCGGGTGAGCCGCCGGGCGCCTCGCTGCCGCTCGGGGCGGCCGCGCCGGCACATCCGGCGAGGAGCAGCGCGACTGCCAGGAACAGGTACCGTCTCATGCCGCTGCGACGATCTTTGCACGGAACCGGTTCCGCGCCGCTGAACCACGGCGCCTCGTTTGACGTCTGGGGGACCTGAAGCCAACGGCATCCGACCATCCGAGGAGCCCGACTCAAGGCATGCGAAGCTCCACGACGACCCGAATCGCGTTCCCGATCCTGGCGGTCGGGGGCGTCGTCGCGGTCGCAATTGTGGCCGGTGTTCTCGTGATGGGCCGAGCCGGGGCCCCTCCGGCCGTCAGCTTGAGCGGGACGCCCACCGGCGGGAGTGTGCTTCCCGGCTGGACGGCGCTGCCGCCCTCGCCGCTGGCGGCGCGTGAGGGCGCCACGGCCGTCTGGACCGGCGAGCGCATCCTCGTCGTCGGCGGCACCGACGCCCCACCCTGCCCGCCGAACGCCGACTGCCCGGCCGACGAGACGCCGCTCCGCGACGGCGCAGCCTACGACCGGATCGCCCGAACCTGGCGCCCGATCGCCGACGCTCCCGTGCCGGTCACCTGGGCCTCGACCGCGGTCGTCGGGCCCACCGTCCACTGGTGGGTCGGCGGCCCGGACGGCCCGACGTTCCTCGCCTACGACGTCGCGGAGGACGCGTGGCGGATCCTGCCGCTCCCCGACGATGCCGGCCTCGGGGAGCGCCGCCTCGTCGCCGTCGGCGAGCGGATCGTCGCCTACCGCCCGACGCAAGAGCACGGGCCCGGTCCCGACCTCGTCTTCGAGCCGGCGACCGGGGCCTGGGCCGCACTGCCGGCCGACCCGCTCGCACCGAGCTTCGACCGGTCGCTCGTTCGGCTGGACGACCGGCTCGTCCTCGTCGGCGTGGCCGCGGTGCCCGATCCGGGCGTGGAGCCGCCGTTCTACCGGGCGGCGGTCCACGATCTCGCGACCGGCGAGTGGCGCAGGCTGCCCGACGCGGAGATCGTCGGCTCGGACCCGACCTGGTATGCGGCGGGCGGGCTCGTCGTCAATCCGGCCCTCGGCTCGGCCGACGGTGGCGCGGTCAACGGCTGGGGCCGGGCCTATTCGTTCGGCGGCATGCTCGACGTCGCCGGCGAGGCGTGGCTCGCGTTGCCGGGCGGGCCGGTCGGCGACGGCCCGCTGACCGGCCTCGCGGCGGCCGCCGATGCGTTCGTCCTGAACCGCCAGGGCTGGGTCCTCGACGTCGGTCGGTTGGCGTGGCAGGCGCTCGATCCCCTTCCGGGCGCGCCGACCGCCGGGGCGGCCGTCGTCGGGGCCGGCGATCGGATCGTGCTGTTCGGCGGCAGCCGATTCACCGGCGACCGCGGCGAGCTGCTCTCGACGGGCTGGGAGTGGGCACCGCCGTCCAACTAGCGGGCCCGGTCTCGGCGCCTCAAATCGGTCCTCAGCCGCTCCCGGAACGGACGCGCCGCGCGGCATAGACGAGAACGGCGCCGCTCACGCCCTTCAGCTCGACCGGCCCCACCTCGTCGAACTCCAATCCGAGGTCGCCCGAGGCGTCGACGACCGCCTGGGTGACGAGGACCTCGCCGGGCCGCGCAACGCCGGCGACCCGGGCAGCGATGTTGACGGTGCGCCCGAAGTAGTCGCCCTCCTGGAAGAGCACGGGCCCGGCGTTGAGCCCGACATGGGCCGGCGGCAGGCCGGCCGCCCGCACGCCGTCCACCATCTCGAGCGCGGCGAGGACGCCGCGACCCGGGTCGGCGAAGTAGAACATCACGCCGTCGCCGAGCCACTTCACCGGCTGTCCGCCGTGGCGGCCCGACACATGCTGGACCATCCGCGCCAGCAACTCGGCCAGCTCTGCCGCGGCGACGTCGCCCTTCTCTTCCGTCAGCCGGGTATAGCCGGTGATGTCGAGGAAGCAGATGGCGGGGACCCGGTCGAGGCGGCTGTGAAGTCCTGCGGCCTCGAGCGAGGTCTCGACGAAGTCGAGGATCCCCCGCGTCCACGACCGCGCCTGGTGCGCGTGGTAGATCGCGAGGAGTGCCTGGTCGCCGACCTCGGCGAGTCTCGGCGAAAGCTCGTGGGCAGCGGCCCACATCTCGCCGGGCGGCAGTCCCGCCGCGAGCAGCGGCCGGACGACCTCCGAGCCGAAGTAGTCCTCCTCGGTCTCGGCGATCTTGCGGAGACTCTCGCCATAGACCTGCAGCCAGCGCTCGATCGCGACGGTCCGGAAGCCGTTCGCGAGCTGGACCTCGACGAGCGGCAGGACGCGCAGTTCATCTTCGCGAACCAGGTCGCTCGGCTTGGCCTCCGGGGCACCGATTGCCTGGCGGATGACCAGCAGCAGCTCGATCGGGACGCCGGAACGGTCGCTGAGCTCCGCGAACGTCACATCGGTCAGCGACGAGAACCGCTCGTACGTGGTCGTGTCGGCGAAGCCAAGTGACAGCGCGCCGCTGCGGACCGCCGCCCCGATGCCGTCGAGCGGGACGCCCGATCGCTCCAGCGTCCGAACAATCGCCACGCGCCGGACGTCGCCATCCGAGAAGGCGCCGGCGTCGTCGGGAACGAGAATTCCAAGCTCGACGAGCCGATCGACGTCCGATGCGGACGCGCCTGCACGGGCGGCGACTTCGCTGCGGCTGAGGCCGTTCATCGGCGCCAGAGTAGCGTCGGCCGGGCGGGCCCGACACGCGTGAGGCGGCCTGGTCGGGCCCGATGTCGGGTGCCGGCGGACGCCGCACGCTCCGGCGGTGCGTGCTTCAATAGCCCTGCGGGGGAGAGGGTGGATGTGGGAGATGCAGCGACCGTCACTTCCTGATCTCCTGAACGCGTGGCGGGCCGCCGAGCGACGCTGGGAGCGGCTTGGGGCGGGCGACGACGTTCGATCTGCGGCGTTCGGCGTCCTGGCGGCCTGGCTCGCGTACCAGGATGCCGCCCTGCCTCCGGAGCCGGGCGAGTTCATCCTCGTAGCCGGTGACGACCAGGTCTATGTCGCGGCGACGTCCGGAGTCCGCGCGGTCCTCGGGTACGAGCCGGACGAAGTGGTCGGGCGGACGATCTCGGAGCTGGCCGCCCCGGAGCTGCAAGCGTCGACCGCCGACGAGTGGGCGGCGTTCCTGGCGGCCGGCCGCCTCGACGGCAGGTTCCGCCTCATGACGAAAAGCGGAACGCCGCTTGCCCTGCGGTTCCAGGCCCGCGCTCACCACCCCGTGCCGGGGTTCCACATCTCGAGGCTCTGGCCGGACGACGGCAGCTGACCGACCAGGAGGCGCCTTCGATCCGGGGAGCGGTTCAGGCGGGGACCAACGGCCCTTGCGGGCAGCCGATCGCCCGGCGGACGATGCCCGGGTGAACGGGATGGGGCGCGTCGCGACGAAAACGCAAGCCGAACCGCCCAAGCCGCGCTGGCGGGCATGTTTGCGCGCGGATCCCCTGCCCTGGCTGCTCGAAGGTTCCACTCCGGCGGTCCGCCACCTGGCGCTGCGGCAGCTGGTCGGCCGTCCGGCCGACGATCTCGAGGTCGCATCCGCCCGGAAGGCAGCAATGACCGTCGACCCGATCGCCGCGATCCTCGCTGCCCAGCATCCCGAGGGCTACTGGGAGAAGCCGGGGCCGGGATACGCAACGAAGTATCGCGGGACGGTATGGCAGGTCATCTTCCTCGACCAGCTCGGTGCCGATCCGGCCGACGACCGAATCCGGCGCGCCTGCGAGTACGTCCTGGCCCACAGCAGGGCTGCGAACGGCGGGTTCGCGGCGTCCGGACGGGCCAGTACCGAGGCCCCGCCGGGATCCGCGGTCATCCACTGCCTCAGCGGCAACCTCATTCGGGCCTTGATCGGCTTGGGTTGGCTCGACGATCCGCGCCTCGAGGAGGCGATCGAGTGGGAGGCGCGGGCGATCACCGGCCGGGGCATGGAGCGGTGGTACGCCTCGGGTACGAGCGGACCCGGCTTCGCCTGCGCCGCGAACGAGAAGGTGCCGTGCGGTTGGGGAGCGGTGAAGGCGATCGCGGGCCTCGCCCGCATCCCGGTGCAGAACCGCAGCCCGCTGGTCGCCGAGGCGATCGATCTCGGCGCGGACTTCCTGCTCTCTCGGGACCCCGCCGTCGCCGACTACCCGATGGGCTGGGGCAACACCCGGCCCAGCGGATCGTGGTTCAAGCTCGGCTTCCCGTCCGGCTACGTGACCGACGTCCTCGAAAACCTCCAGGTGCTGTGCGAACTGGGCTACGGTCGTCATCAACGCCTCGGGCCGGCTGTCGACTGGCTGCTGGACCGGCAGGACGGGCTGGGCCGCTGGCGCAACGACTACACCTACGCCGGCAAGACCTGGGTCGACGTCGATCGCCCGCATCAGGCCAGCAAGTGGGTGACGTTGCGGGCCTGCCGCGTCCTCCGGTACGTGGAAGCGTAAGCCGCGCCTGATTCAACGGACCCAGGACGCCCCTGCCGCTTCCGACCAGCCCCTGCCTCCCCAGCCGAGCCAGCGCGTTGGTCGGATCCGGACCGGCTGCTGATAGACGTCGGCGAACCGCGCCATCGTGAGGCCGGCTCGGGCGGCCATGACAGCGTACTTCGCCACGAACGCACCCGGGACCGAGGGCCTCGTTGGCGGGTCCACGACCTCCGCGATCGCCTCCGCGAGCTCGACATCGAAGTCCGGGCCCGGATCGCCGACCGCGACCATGACCCGAGGGTTCGCCCGCATGTTGCGCACCTTCTGGGCGTCCGGCTTGCTGAAGAGGAGGATCGATTGGCCGTCCCAGAGGAACCAGGTCGGCACGACATGCGGAGTCCCGTCCGGGCGGGTGGAGCCCAACCAGATGACGCTCTGGTTCTCGAGCTCGACTCGAATCGACGGGCGCGGCATGAGGGTCGTCGTTCGATCCTGGTGCTGCCGGCCCTCCATCGCGATTCAGCCCGCCGCCGGTACGGGTGCCGGTCGCTCCGGTAGCGCTCCGAGTTGGCGCATGAGGGTCATGTCGTCGCGGATTCCCCAGTGCTCGACCGCCTTGCCGTCCCGGAACCGGACGATGTGGACGTAGTCGTACGCGACTTCGCGGTTCGTCGGCTGGATGCCCATGAGCTCGCCGGTGTGTCGGCCGTGATGGGTCGCGCGGACGACGACCGTGTCGCCTTCGCCGATCACCTGGTGGATCTCCCACCGTTGGTCGGAGAAGACCCTCCCCAGCCAGAGCATCGTGCGCTTGGCCCCTTCGAAGCCCGACGGCTCGTCGGGTCGGGCACCGTGCTCGATCACGTCGCCAGCGATCACCTCGGCCAGCGCCTCCACGTCGCCCGCTGGAAAGACGTCTTCCCAGATGCGACGTGCGATGGCTTTCAGGTTCTGGTCCATTGCCCCGCGCCCTCCTCGTGCGCTATAATCGATGGATGCATAATGATTTGAAGTCAGGAGTATTCTACTGAATGAAGGGCGATGTCAAGAGCCCTCGCCGATATGAGTCCCGGCGACGCCGGGAGCAGGCGGCGCAGACGCGCAGCGACATCCTTGCGGCGGCCGGGGCTCTCTTCCGCGAACGCGGCTACGCCGGGACCTCCATGCCCCTGATCGCGGCCGAGGCGGGCGTCGTCGTCGAGACCGTCTACCGTGCCTTCGGCAGCAAATCGGGGCTCTTCAGGGCGGTCATGGAGGCCGTCCTGGCGGGCGGGTCAAGCCGAGCCGAGGTCCCCGTGGAGGATCGGCCGGCGATCCGCGCGGTGATCGACGAGCCGGACCCTCGCCGCCAGGTCGCGCTGTACGTCGCCACCCAACCCGGCATCCACCGGCGGGCGGGCCCG
>DASTVH010000279.1:0-4404 GCA_035759195.1 Candidatus Limnocylindrales bacterium | reverse complement strand
GGCTGCGGCAAGACGACGACGCTGCGCATGATCGCCGGCTTCGAGAACCCGACATCGGGGCGAGTCCTCGTCGACGGGACCGATGTGTCTCGGCGCACGCCCGACAAGCGCCAGATGGGGATGGTCTTCCAGTCGTATGCGTTGTTCCCGCATCTGACGGTCTTCGAGAACGTCGCGTATGGCCTCCGCATCCGACGCCGGTCCGGCGCCGAATTGCGCGAGGCGGTCGAGCGCACCCTGAAGCTCGTCAACCTCCAGGGGCTCGGCCAGCGCCGCCCGTCGGAGCTCTCGGGCGGCCAGCAGCAGCGGGTCGCGCTGGCGCGGGCGATGGCCATCGAGCCGCGCGTGCTGCTCTTCGACGAACCGCTGTCGAACCTCGACGCAAAGTTGCGGGTCGCCCTGCGGACCGAGATCAGGCGCATCCAGCAGCAGCTGGGGATCACCTCGGTCTACGTCACGCACGACCAGTCGGAGGCAATGGCCCTGTCCGACGTTGTGGTGGTCATGAACGCCGGACGGGTGGAGCAGGCCGGGCCGCCGGATGAGGTCTATCGCCGCCCCGCGACCCGATTCGTCGCCGACTTCATCGGACGCGCCAACTTCGTCGAGGGGCTCGTGGAGCGTGCCGACGGGACAGAGACCGTCGACGTCTCGCTCTTTGGGCGAGTCCACAGCGTCCCGGCCGCCCCCGGCCAACGGCCGGGCCAGACGGCTGTCGTCGTCCTGCGTCCCGAGTCGATCCGGATCGGCACCGGCGACCTGCGCGGACGGGTGCGGCGGGCGACGTTCCTGGGCCCGCTGGCCGAGTACGAGATCGAGCTCGGCGACGACGTCCTGCTGGTGGTCGATCCGGATTGGATGGAGCGCGGGCTGCACGAGCTGGGCGAGGAGGTCTCCTGGTCGGTGCGCCCCGAGCAGGCATACGCATTGCCGCCCGACGGGACCGCGCAGGCTCTGGCGCCGATCGACCCCGAGGCGGTGGTGCCCGACGGGTAACCACGGTTGCCGAGGCACTCGAACCTGTTTGAACGAGATGAGGCGCTGGTGCGCTGGCTCCGGCTCGGTGAGTCGGTCGGCCCATCGACGATACGGCTCGTTCTCGTCGACATCGACGGGGTGCTGACACCTGGCGAGGGAGCGAACGCGGAACCCGGGCTCCTCTCCCGCGTAGCGTCCTGGAACGATGCCGCGGCCGTCGACCCGAAGGTGCCTGGCATCAGCCTGTGCAGCGGCCGGCAGGCGCCCTACGTCGAGCTGATGGCCCAGTTGACCCACGCGTTCCTGCCGTGCCTGTTCGAGCACGGTGCGGGGATGCTCCAACCGCGCGGCTTTCGGTTCAGGTTCAGTCCGCTTCTCGGCCCCGCGCCCTGGCGTGCCGTGGCCGCGGTACGCGAGGCCCTCGGCGAGCTGCTCGAGTCCGGTCGGGCCTTTGTCCAGCCCGGCAAGGAGGCAACGCTGACCCTCTATCCCGTCGGCTCGACGACGGTTGCCGAGCTTGCCGAGGCGGCCGAACGGGCCGTCGCGCAGGCTGGCAGCCGATTCAACGTGACGCCCAACATCCGCGGTGTCGAGCTGAGACCGCCCGGCATCGACAAGGGAACGGGGACGCGCTGGCTGGCCGACGAGCTCGGGGTCGCGCTCGCGGCAGTTGCGGGCGTCGGCGACGCCGACGATGACCTGACGTTCCTTCGGCTTGTCGGTTACCCGGCGGCGCCCGCCAACGCCTCGGTGTCCGTCAGATCGACGGCGCAATACGTTTCCGGCCGGCCGTTCGTCGAGGGTCTTCTTGACATCCTCGAGCACCTCGTCGAGGTGAACCGTCGTCGAGCCACGGCGTAGTCGGTATTCCTTGCTCGATGAACTTTCAATCGCCGCTCTGCCATGTGGTCAGAGCGCATACCCGACCTGCTCAAGTTGCCCCTCCACCAAGGCAACGACACCCGCGTCGCCGTCGACGGTGACACGCTGTCCATCGTTGAGGGTGTCCGTAGCCTTGCCGGTGTCGACCACCGCGGGTATGCCGTGCTCCCGGGCGATGATCGCCGGATGCGAGAGGATCCCGCCGCTGTCGGTGACCAGCGCCCCCATGCTCGGGAACACGACCGACCAGACCGGCGACGTCGTCGGACACACCACCACGTCGCCGGCCCGGATCTTGCCGAACTGGTGCTCGCCCATGACCACTCGGACCGTGCCCGTGTACCGACCCGGCGATGCCGCAGTTCCGGCCAGAACGCCGTCATCCTGTCCGCGCGGGTTCCCGAAGAAGTGGGCGATGCCCCACATCACCGCCTGGTTGACGAGACGAGCGGGCGCAGGCAGAAGATCGAAGGGAGGCTCACCATCGGGTGGCTCTCCATACCTGTACGGTCCTGGATTGACCATGGCCCAGGCCCGCCGCCCCTTGCGTACACGGGTCGTCTCCTGCCGATTCGCCCCATCGAACAGCGCCGACCGGGCATCCGCCGGTTCCAGGAAGAACGCATCGTCGACGGCCGCGAGCCGGCCCCGCTCGACCAGGCGGCGTCCGATCTCGAGCCCCAGGTAGCGGAGGAGAGCGGTCTGGACGCTCTGCGTCCACCACACGCGGTCCTCCCAGGCGGGATAGGCCTCGCGCGCGCGTGTCAGTGCCCGTTCGAAACGCTCCCGGTCGGCCCTCGGGCGCGATGCAAGCAGCAGCCGAGCCTCGTCGGCGGATTGGTCGCGACGGCGACGCGCATTCTCCGCGACGTCGTCCGGTGAGAACTCGAGCTCGAGCTGATCGGCAACGAGACGCAAGAGGAGATGAGGCACCTCTGCGAGGGTGGGGTCGATGACGTCGTACCGGACGGCGCGGTGCCCGTTGGCTTCGACGTAGTCCGAGAAGGCTCGGGCGAACTCGGCGTCCACGGCGGCCAGACGCATCGGTGTGGTCCGATCGACGCTGGCGAGCAGCTCCCTTATCGCAGGCTTGGACCGGGCGAGCTGGGCAAGATGGGCCAGGTGTCGGGCCGGCCCCGTCGAGGTCGTCGACATCCCTTCGAGCAGGGTCAGCATTCTGGCGGTGTCCCATGCAAGTAGCTCTTGACAGACTTCCGCGAGCTCGTACATGACGATCCACCAGGCGACCGCCACCATGGCGTGGGCGGGGTGAGCCACCACCCCGAGGCGGTGGTCGAGCTCGGTCGCGAGCGCCTGGTCCGAGAGCGAAACCAGATCCAGGGCCAGCGCCCGCTGGAGGTCCTCCTGGTGCTCGGGCCGCCACTCTTCAGTCCAGCGTCGGATGACGGTGGCGGGGAGGTCGGATGCGACCGCCTTTCTGGCGGCGGCGGTGCGGCGACGGATGGCCGGATGCAGCCTCATGAGGCCAGCCAACAGCCAGCGGGGAGGTGGATTCGCGCGGCTGCCGAATCGTCCTCGTCCCGGCGGCGGCGCCCCCAGCGGGACCACCCGGTTGTACATCCAACCGCCGATGGAGGCGGCTTCGGGTCGGTCGATGAGCACGCCGAACTCGGCGAACACGGCCGGCAACACCCTGAGGACCTGCTCGCTCAGAATGACCCACCCAAACGGCGTGACGGGGACGGGCTCGTGGAAGGCATCCCTCGTCCAGTCGCCCGGCGGCACCTCGATCGGGATCGGGATGAGATCCAGTCGATCGCTCGGCAGCGTCGTGATCGGACGGGCCTGGAGGAGCCAGAGCGAGCCGTCACCGATCGCCCACTCGATGTCCAGTGGATGCCCGAGATGCTCCTCGACCCTTCGGGCGAGATCGCCGATCGCTCGGGCCTGTCTGTCGTCCAGGACCGTGGCGCCTGACGGCGCCACGATGGAGCCGTCCACTTCGACGGTCCACCGTTCGGGTGTCGCCGCGCCGGAGACCAAGCGCTCGCCGAGGCCCTCCACCGCCTCGATGATCGTGTGCTGTTTCCCGCCGACCGGGTCGCTGGTGAAGGCCACCCCGGCCGCATCGGCGACGATCATCGGCTGGATGAGGACCGCCAGCGATCCGATCCCACGATCACCGGCGTAGGCCTTGACCCGCTCCGTGTTCCCCGACCGCCAGCAGTGGAGCACAGCTTCGGCGAGCCCGGCCGGATCCACGTTGAGGACCGTCTCGAATTGGCCGGCGAACGAGGCCTGTTCGCTGTCTTCCGCGGTACCCGACGATCGAACCGCCCACGGTCCCGGGCCGAGCAGATCGGGCACGCTCACCAGCGCCGCTCGCACGGCTGCGGAAAGATCCGCGTCGAGGCCGCCGAGGGCGTGAGCCGGGACGACCACGCCTGGGGGCACCGCGAAGCCTGCTCGGCGCAGCACGGCCAGGGTGGCGGCCTTGTTCCCCGCGAGCGCCGGGGCCTCACAGGCGGGATCGTCGAGGCTGACGAGGCCGGCACCGGACGCTCGGGCGGCGAGCTCGTCGAT
>DASTVH010000278.1:0-20806 GCA_035759195.1 Candidatus Limnocylindrales bacterium | reverse complement strand
GGCCGGCTTGCCGCTCGCGGCGCCTTCGCGTCCGTCTGCGCCCGGCGGCCGGGCGCCCGTGCCCGCTTCTGGCGGTAGAGGCCCGCGTCGGCGGCCGCGATGAGCTCGGTGGCCGTCCGGCCGTCGTCGGGGAACGTCCCGACACCGAAGGCGAGTCCGACTGCCACCGACCTTCGAGCCTCGCCCTCGAAGGCGGCTGCGGCGAACGCGTCGCGGATCCGCCTGCCGGCGTGTTCGGCCGCCTCGCGGTCCGTCCCGGGCAGCAGGATCGCGAACTCGTCGCCGCCGTAGCGGGTCGGCACATCGGAACCGCGCAGCGTCGAGCGGATCACCTCGGCGGTCCAGGCGAGGACACGGTCGCCGAAGAGGTGGCCGAACGTGTCGTTCACGAGCTTGAAGTCGTCGAGATCGAGCATGAGCACGCTGAGCGGCTGCTGCGAGCGCTGTGCCCGGAAGATCTCCTCGCCGATGCGCTCGTGGAGATAGCGGTGGTTGTAGAAGCCCGTCAGCGGGTCGCGGTCGGCGAGCGAGCGAGCCTCGTCGTAGAGGCGGGCGTTCTCGAGCGCCATCGCCGCCTCGTTCGCCATCGTCCGGGCGAGCTCGAGGCGCTCGTCGTCGGGATGGACGGTCTGGCGCGACATGAGCTCGATGAGCCCGATCGCCTGGCCCTTCGCGACGAGCGGCAGCATGACGAGCGTCCGGTTGCCATCCTCGGCGAGGAGGTCGACTTCGGCCGGGTCGGCGGCGGGGTCGTCGGCATGGACGACGACCGTCGCCTGTTCCTCGAGGACCCGCTGGGTCAGCGGGAAGCTGGCGATGTCGAAGAACGGCTGGAGCTCCGCGTCGTCCGTGTCGGGGTGATAGCCGAGGGTCGCAACCCGTCGGTTCGCCTGGTCCCAGTAGGAGATCGCGCACTCCTCCATCCCCATCGCAACGGCCAGGTGGCGGGCCATCAGGTTCGCCACCTGGCGCGGATCGAGGCTGGCCGAGAGCTCGCTGCTCATGTCGAGGAGCCGCCGCAGCTCGCCGGCGAGGTTCTCGCTGCGGGCAAGCAGTCGGGCCGACTCGAACGCGGTCGCGGCGAGGTCCGCGAGGATGAGCAGGAGTCGCTCGTCGTCGGCGTCGAACTGGCCGAGGCCGAGCTTCGAGAGCGTGATGACGCCGGTGACGGAGCCGTCGTAGATCATCGGCACGACGAGCATCGACTCGTCGACCTCGTCGGTGCCCGGGATCGAGGCACCGCGCGGATCGCCGTTCGCGTCGTCGATGATGAGCGGCGTTCCGTACTGGGCGACCCATCCGGTGAAGCCCTCCCCGAGCCGGCAGCGGAGCAGCTCGAGGTCGACGCGTTCGTAGGCGCCGACCCGGCCCTCGAAAGCGATCGGCACGACGTCGCCGCCGGGCTCGACGAGGTAGACCCGCGCGTTGTGGTAATCGATGATGCTGCGGGTCTCCTCGACGATCGCCCGGCCGATCGCCTCGACGCCGCCCGCCCGGCTGAGCCTCGCCGACGCGGCCTGGAGGACGCCGAGCTGGGCCGCCCGGTCCGCCAGGAGGGATTCGACGCGGATGCGCCGGCGGCGCCCGGTCGCGGCGACCACGACGAGGGCCCGGACCAGGATGGCGACCGCCACGACCCCGGCGACGTCGACCGCCCAGGCCGGGCCGAGCATCGCCCGGTCCGCCGCGGGCAGCAGCATGATCGTCGCGGCGATGCCGGCCGATCCGACGACCATCCCCAGCGGCGCGGACGCCAGGAGCGCCGCCCCGACGAGGGGCACGCGGAGCAGCACGGTCGCCGGCCCGCCGAACGCGAGGAGGGCGAGGGCGTAGGCGGCCAGCGCAGCGGCGACGATGGTCGGACCCAGCGCCGGGGGGCGGGTGGCGACGGGGGCGCGGCCGGCGAGGGCCGCGGTGAGCTCGCGAACGTCGGCCGGCGTGGGCAGCGTCCAGCGCCGGCGCGTCTCGGCCGGGGGATCGATGCGTATCTCGTGTGGCGCGCTCACGGCGGAACGATCGTCCCACCGGCGGGCTCCGCCGGTCCCCGACCCGTGGTACCGGTGACCGTGCGCGAACGTACCCCCGGCCCGCCTGCGTCGCAGGCGGGCCGGGCCGGGTCAGTGCCTCACGAGGTCAGCGGAAGTAGCCGGTCAGATCGAGGATCAGGTGCGTCAGCCCGCCGGACGCCTTGTAGACCAGCGCGACGCTTCCCGGGCCGCTCAGCGGGCCGGTGACGCCGTTTGCCCGGGTGTCCCCGAGCGGGAAGTTGATCGTGGACGTCGTCGGGTTGTTGTTCGCCGTCGTCGTCATCGAAACGTATCCCGCCCGCTGCTGGCCGACGACCGTCAGGTTGCCGGTGATCGCCGTGGCGTTCGCGGGCACGCCCTGGTAGGGCTCGATGACGAGCGTCCTCGCGATGTTCGCGCTGAACGGTCCGGACAGGCCCTCCTGGGGCGCCGCGAACCGGGTGTCCATCCGGCGGCCCGGCGTCAACGGGACGAACCGGGCGCCGTTGAGGTTCTCGAGGTAATAGCCGGTCACGTCGAGGATCAGGTCGGTCGATCCGCCGCTCGCCTTGTAGACGGCGGAGAGCTGGCCCGTGGGCGAGAGCTGCACGGTGACGCCATTCGCCCGGACATCCCCGGTCGGGAAGTTGATCGTCGAGGTCGTCGGGTTTGCCTGCGGCGTCGGCGTCAGCGACACGAACCCTGCCCGGGTCTGGTTGACGACGGTCACGTTCCCGGTGATCGCGACGGCGCCGGTCGGGACGGCCGCACCGGTGACCTGGAAGGTCCGCGGCTGATTCGGCAGGAACTTGCCGGACAGCCCGGTCCCGAACCGCGAGTCGAGGACGCGGACCGGGTTGCCGGCCAGGGCGTTGTACGTCGCGCCGGTGTCGTTCGCCAGGAAGTAGCCGGTCACGTCGAGGATGAAGTGAGCGGTCCTTCCGGGCGACCCCCGGTAGGTGATGCTGACGCCGCCGATCGAGCTGAGCGGGGTGGTCACGTTGTTCGCTCGAGTGTCGCCGAGCGGGAAATTGAGCGTCGACGTACTGGGATTGGCGATCGGGGTCTGGGTCAATGACGCGTAGCCGGCAGCCGTCTGCCCGGCGATCGTCAGATTGGCCGTGATCGCCACGGCGTCGTTCGGGATGCCGCCGCGACCGGCGATGTCGATCGACTTCGGGACCCCGTGGGCGAAGGCTCCGGTCGTCCCGTTGCCGACCCGCGAGTCGAGGAGTCGGACCGGTGGGACCGCGACGTACGTCGTGCCGGCCGTCTGGAGCTGGCTGATGCGCGTGCCCCAGATGCCGCCCGACTTCGTGTACTGATTGCCCTGCCAGACCGCGTTCGTGTCACGCGGGTCCTGAGCCACGCCGACGTAGTCGCCCCAGCGATCGCCGTTGTACGCAATGGCGCCACCATCGACGATTCGTCGGGCGGCACTCAGGCGATAGATCGGGTCCGAGGGGAGCTGGTACCGATCGAACGCCGACATTCCCTCGGTCGCGCTCGACTGCGTGTACACGACGTGGAGGATTCCGCTCTGGGACTGGCCGATGCCCGCATACCAGACATCGCGTCCGCTCGAGGCGATCAGGACGTCCTGACGCCGGCTCGGGACGGCCGGTGCGGTGTTCAGCTGGGTCACGCGGGCGCAGTCCCGGGTCTCGGTCGGGCCGCCGGACGGATCGCACGGGTAGGTCGAAACGAACGTGAGGACATTGTCCCGCCAGATCGCATCGGTCGGCCGGCGGTCGACGATCGTGGCCGGCAACGCGCCGCCGGGTTGCAGGGGCGCGGGCGGATCGACGAATGGAGGAATGATCCCCAGGCTCGTCAGGTCCTGCGGGGGCGACTGGACGACGCCACCGGTCGCGTTCGTACCGGTGAGCCGGTAATACACGACGTTCGAGGTCGTCGCCGCGTTCGGATCGTCGACCGGCAGCAGCTGCTCCCCCACGACGAAGATCGTGTTCGACGTCGCCTGCGGCGCGACTGCCGGCCGAAGCGAGAAGTGGTCGAAGTCGAAGTGGTAGGAGAAGTTCGGCGCAGCCGGAAACGTCAGCAGCTCATTCCAGTCGAACGTCGTCGTGCTGGCCGCGTCGAACGGCTCGCCCGACGTGCAGTCGGCCGTGTCGTTCAGCAGGAACTCGTTGGCCGAGAGCGTGAGCTTGTCAGCAGAGATCCCGAGCATCGGGTAGTCCGGCAGGTAGTCGTACTGCACGAACAACTGGTAGTAGTCGCCCGTCGGGTCGCCGGTCAGACTGATCGCCAGGTTGAGGAAGCCCAGCGAATCGTCGCCCGCCAGGGCCCCGTTGCGATCGCAGTGCCAGGAGAGAATCATCCCAACCCAGCGGTTGTGGACACTGTCGTAGTGCCAGCGGGGGTCGGCGACGCCGTCGATCTCGATCTCGATCGGCGTGCAGCCCGGCAGCGCCGGCGGCAGGCACGACTCGAAGTTCGCGAGGTCGAAGAAGGCGAACGCGTCCACGTCGGCCCGCGTGGCGCCTTCCCGGTTGCTGAACCGAAGCCGCGTATTGACGGTCTGCACGACGTCGTCGGGCCCGACCGCGACCCATGGGTCGGGCGGCTCGAACCCCGAGGTCGTCTGGTCGATGCCGAACCAGCCGCCGAACGAGTCGGCCGCCGGCGCACCGGAGTCGACCGCCAGCACGGCCGGCGGAGCGGCGACGCCGGTCGTGTCCGAGGGGGCCCGACCGGCCCGGTCGGCCGGCCCGCGGTTCGCCCGGTCGACACCGAGCCGCTGGAGCTGGCGATCCGGGCCGCCGGCCGTGTCGCTCTCCATGGGCCGGACGCCCTGGCTCCCGACGGCGGGCTCACGCTCGCCACGAGCGGCCGGATCGGGGCGGCCGCCGGTGGTCGGTGTGGGAGCCGCCGCAACGCTGCCGGCCGGCCAGATCAGGGCGAGCGAGAAGATGAGGACGAGGGTGCCGGCCAGGGACCGAGCGGGGCGGCGGGTCGGTCGAAGCACTGCTGCCTCCATCGCTGGGCGCCCGGCATCAGCCTCCGCACCGGACTCCGAGGGCTCGTGGGGCGAAAGCCGTCTGGGGTCGACTCCGCCCGGACAGGGTACACGAGCCGTGCGGCCGGGTGGCGAGCCCGACAGTCCCAGCGGACCGTCGTCGAGGGTGGCCCTTCAGGCCCGGGTCGGGACCTTACCCGTCGCCCGCGTGGCGGTGGCCGGCGGCCAGGGCGCCGTCTCCAGGGACGATGTCCTCGGCGTCGATCTCGCCCGCGGCGCCGGACGGCACTCCGCGCTCGACGGTGTGGCCGAGGGCCCTCCATGCCGGCAGGCCGTCGGCGACCCAGCTCACGTTCGTGAAGCCGTCCGATCGCAGGAGCGACGCGGCGACGCTGGCCCGGTAGCCGGAGGCGCAGATCGTCGCGATCTCCCGGTCGCGGGGCAGGTCCGCGAGGCGGTCCGGGAGGGACCCGGCGGCGACGTGCCAGGAGCCTGGCACGTGCCCCGACGCGTACTCGCTCAGTTGCCGGACGTCGACGACGAGCGGCGCGTTCGTCCCGCCCCGGGCGACGGCCCTGGCCAACTCGTCGACATTCAGCCGGCCGCCGGCGGCGATCGGCCGGCCGGCCTCCTGCCAGTCGCGGACCCCGCCGCGGAGGTGGCCGAGCACCGTCTCATGGCCGATCCGCAGGGACTGCCGGATCGCGTCGTCCCAGTCGGCCGGGTCGTCGAGGACGAGGACGAGCGGCCGATCCGGCTCGACGACCCAGCCGAGCCACGTCCCGAACGACGAGCCGGCCGGGATCGACAGCGAGCCCGGGACATGGGCGACGACGTGGGCGGCCGGCGTCCGCAGGTCGACGACGAGGGCGCCGCCCTCCAGGGCGACGGCCGCTTCCTCGACCGACATCGGACGCGGCGCCGGGACGGACGGGCCGATCGGGCGCGGCCCGGCCTGGTTCGTCGGCCGCATCCGGGCGAAATAGCGGGGGAACGCCGGCTGGCCGCGGAGCAGGCGCCGGGCGAACGCGTCGAGCTCGGTCGCCTGGATCATCGGGTTGTGGCGGCGCTCGAAACCGATCGTCGAGAACGGGGTCGAGGCGATGCCCGTCGAGCAGAGCGAGCCCGCGCCGTGGGTCGGGTAGACGCCGACGAAGTCCTCGTGGGGCAGGATCACGTCCCGGATCGAATGGAACATCGACCGGGCATACGGCAGCGCGTTGGCCTCGCCGAGCAGGTCGGTCCGCCCCACCGCGCCAACGAGCAGCGAGCCGCCGCTGAAGAGGAGGAACGGCTCGTCGGCGCGCGACCTGTCGGCCACCGCATACGCGACGTGCTCCGGGGTATGGCCCGGCGTGTCGAGGACCGTGAACCGGAGCGTGCCGGCCTCGAACGTCTCGCCGTGGCGGGCCGGCCGGTGGTCGTAGGCGAGCTCCGCGCCGGCCCCGATGACGTGGGTCCCTCCGGTGAGGGCAGCAAGCTCGCGGCCGCCGGAGACGTAGTCGTTGTGGAGATGGGTCTCGAGGACGTAGGCGATCCGCAGGTCGGCTTCGCGTGCGGCGGTGAGGTAGGCGTCGACGTCGCGCCGCGGGTCGACGACCGCGGCGAGGCCGCTCGACTCGTCGGCGATCAGGCCGGAAAGGTGGCCGAGACCCTCGATGACGAACTGGCGGAGCAACACGTCCGAAAGTATGACGCTCGACCGCTTCCGCCGGGATCCAGACCGGGAATTGGGCTAGCGCCGGACCGCCCAGGGAAAGAAGTCGGCCGAAAGCTTCCGCATCGCGTCGAGCTTGGGGGCGAGGGCATAGCCGCAGGGACACTGCGCGCTGGACTCGTACTTGCGCGGCCCCAGGACGACGGTCCGGATCGTCCAGCCGTCCACCGAGCCGATGAGGGCGATCAGGCCGGGCAGCCGCTGCGCCGGGAAATCGGTCGACAGGTTCTTCGACGCGGCGGCGCCGAGCGACGCCAGGAGTGCCGGGTTGCCGAGGAGCTGCCTGCCGGCAGCCAGCAGGAAGGACTGCTGTCGGCGCTGCCGCTCGAAGTCGTTGTCGGCGTAGCGAGTCCTGACGAAGATGAGCGCCCGTTTGCCATCGAGCGTCTGACGGCCCCTGGGGAAGCGGACTCCGACGTCCGTCGTGGTCACCTCGTAGTGGGGATCGACGATCGCCTTCGGCAGGTCGATCGTCACGCCGCCCATGGCGTCGGTGAGCCGGGAGAAGCCTCCGAACGTCGTCGAGGCCGTGTAGTCGATCCTGATCCCGAGCATCGTTCCGACCATGTCGGCCGTCGCCCGGGCGGGTCCCTGTGGATACTTCGCCCGATCCTTGCTCGCCATGTTGTAGAAGGCGTTGATCTTCTGGTTGCGGAGCACTCCGCCCCCCGGCAGCGGCACGTCGATCGTGTCCCGAGGGATCGAGGCCATCGCGATCGACCGCGACGCCGGATCGATGCCGACGACGATCAGCGCATCGGTCCGGGCCTCGTGATCCAGGCCCAGAACCAGCACCGTGAACGGGTCCCCGAGCGGGTCGTGCGCCTCGCTCGGGCTCGGCGAGGGCGTCGTGGTCGCCGTGGCGATCGGGCTGCGACTCGGCCTCGCGGATGACGGGGAGGTCGCCGCTGGCGTGGGCGAGCCGATCGCGGCCGGGGGAACAGCCAGGGACGGCCCGCATCCCGACGCCGCGATCGCGAGCAGCGTCGTTGCGACGAGGATGAGTGGCGGTGACGGACGCGCCTTCATGCCGCCGAAGATAGCAGCCGAACACGCTCTGCAAAGCATGACGAACGGGCCATAACCACACCGGACCCCGCAGGACCGAGGCGCTTCGCGGCGCCTACACTCCTGGCGCATGGACCCCACCCACGACGTCGACGGCCCGCTTGGCCCGGAGCCGGTCGTCACGCTCGTCGTCGCGATGCGCAACGAGCGAGACCACATCGAGGCGTGCCTTCGCTCGATCCTCGATCAGGACTATCCTGCCGACCGAATCGAGATCCTCGTCTTCGACGGCGGGTCGACGGATGGATCCCGGGACGTCGCAGAACGGGTCCTCACCGATCGGCCCCGCGCCGCGGTCATCGAGAACCCGCGACGCATCCAGGCAGCCGCCTGGAACAGTGGGATCGATCGGGCCTCGGGTGACGTGATCGGAATCGTGAGCGGCCATGCGACCCTCGGGCGCGGCTATGTTCGCGCGGCGATCGACACGCTCCGCCGCACGGGGGCGACGATGGTCGGCGGGCCGGTCCGGGCGATCGGCGAGGGAATCGTCGCTGAGGCCGTCGCGCTCGCGGTCAGCACGCCGTTCGGCGTCGGCGGCGCACGATTTCGTTACCTCGACGAGGAAGAGGAAGTCGACACGGTCTTCATGGGGCTGTGCCGCCGCGACGTCTACCGACGGTTCCCGTTCGACGAGGAGATGGTCCGCAACCAGGACGACGAGCTGAGCTACCGCATCCTCGATGACGGCGGACGGATCGTCTGCAACCCGCGCATCGAGAGCTCATACCGGTCCCGGCCGACCCTGGCGACCCTCTGGGCCCAGTACTTCGACTACGGCTTCTGGAAGGTGCGCGTGATCCAGAAGCACCCGCAGCAGGCGAGGATCCGTCATCTCGTCCCGGCGATGCTGGTGGCCGGCCTCGCGTCGACCGCCGTCGCGGCCAGGCTGTGGCCGCCTGCGGCGGTCGCGCCGATGGGCTATCTCGCTGCCGTTGCCGTGGCGTCGGTCGTCGCCGGCGGCCGTCGCTCCCCAACGATCGTGCCCATCCTCGCCCTCGTCTACCCGATCCTCCACCTTGCCTACGGCCTCGGCTTCATCACCGGGCTGATCCGTCACCGGCGGTGGCCGCCGGGATCCCGGCGGTCGGTCCTGACCGCCCTGGCCGGGCGCACCCGACACGTCGGATGGCGAGGGCGGCCGGCCGATCGCTAGCCCTCGGCCGGGGGTCCTCCGAGCGCGTGGCGCATGGTCACGTATGGCCGCCCGTCGTCGCGCGTGCCGGTCCGATGAACGGCGAAGCCGACCGACTCGTAGAGCCGGATCGCCGGAACGTTGTCTCGAAGCACGGTGAGCCCGATCGCATCGTGGCGTCGCCGTCTCGCTTCCCCGAGCGCGTCGGCGAGGAGGGCACGCCCCACGCCGCGACCTCGGTCCGGCGCGGCGACGGTGATGTCGAACAGCCGCAACCGTGGCTCGTCGCTCGCGTCGATCGAGGCGCTCCGGCGAACCAGGTGGCGGAGGCGACCGAGGCCGAGCCGCAGGAGGCGGGGGTGCCTCAGTGCCAGCAACGGGATGCGAAGCCACAGCCCGGGTGCCGATCGCAGTGCCTGTCGCTGCAGCCGGACGGACGCCGTCGTGCACAGGATGTACCCGATGAGGCGATCGTCCTCGACGGCCACCGCGCCGAACGAGTCGCGGTCGTCGGCCGCCAGACCCATGAATCGAGCCACCGGGCCGGTCCCGAGTTGCGCCAGCAACCCCTGGTCTGCCGACTCGACGCGGAGGCGGGCGACGCTCCGCGCGTCGGCGGCTGTCATCCGGCGGACGGCGGGTGGCACTGAGGCAGCGGGCCCTCCTGCTTCGTTCCGACGCAAGGCTTCCCGATATACTCGCATGGCGCTGGCTGAAGCAGCGGACGCCCCACCGATGAGGCGCCGCGCGATCGGAAACGAGAGGAACGCCCCCATCGAACCGCCTCCTTCCCGGCTCATGCCCGCCGGCGACTCCGTCGCGGACCGCGTGCCGGTCCGGCGGAGCGGGTTCGCCGGGTCGACGGCCCGCAGCGTTGTGTTCCGGGCGGACGAGGTCGCCCGGCGGGTGGAATTTCCGATCCTGCTCTTCATCGTCGTGGCGCTGCCGTGGGAGTTCACCAAGACCTGGTTCCCAACGCAGCTCCTCGAAGTCTCCCGGCTCGGCATCATCGTCGCGATCGGCATCCTTGCGAGCCACGTCGCCGCGGGGACGTTCCGGCTGCCGCGGAGCCCGTTGCTCCTGGCAATCGGGGCCGTCGTCGCGGTCGTCGCGATCAGCGCGGCCGCGACCCGATGGGAGAACGGCATCAAGGACGCTGCGGCGGTCGTCATCTACGCGGGCCTTGCGCTCTTCATCGCGAACGTCCTGGATCGACGCAGCCGTGTGCGATGGTTCGGCGCCGCGCTCGTGGCTTCGGCGGTCATCGTGGCGACCGTTGGCATCGCCCAGGAGATCGGCAACTTCTACCTGTGGCAGGCCGAAGGCAACGAGGTCCTCGGCCGCCGCAATTCAACCTTCGGCGACCCGAATGTCGCGGCGCGGTTCCTCTCGATCGCCCTCGTCTCGTGCTTCGCGGTCGTCACGGCGCTGCGTCTTCGGCCCAGGGCGATGGTTGCCGTCCTGATCGCGGTCGGCATGCTCGCGGTCGCCCAGGTGCTCACGTTGTCGCGCATGGGCTGGGTCCTCGCGGTCGTGTCGATCGCGCTGTGGATCCCGCTGGCCGTCAGCCACCGGCGCCTGCGCCTGGCACTGGCCACCTTCATCGTCGTGTTCGCGGGCTACGTCCTCGTCGCGCCGACCGTCCTCCATCGAGCCGGAACGGCCGCCGCCGACGCGGTCGTCCGAACGGGCATCGGCAGCCCGGTCACCGTCCCGCCGACGGCGGCGGGCCCACGGGCCGTCGCAGGAACGCCCCTCGACGGCCTGATCGTCTCCCTTCCGATCGACTCGGTTCGCAAGTACCTCGTCCGAGCGGGCGTCGCAATGACGTTCGACCATCCCCTCTTCGGCGTCGGCGTCGGCGGCTATCAGCCGCAGATCCTGACGACCTACTGGGACTACGTGCCGCGCGATCGAAGGGCAGCGCCGACGACGCTGATCCACACGGACTCGGTTCGTGTTCTCGCCGAAACGGGGCTCGTCGGATTCGCCGCCTTCATCGGCCTGCTCATCGCGGCCGCGACATCCGTCATCCGGGCGGTCCGGGCCGGGCCCCCGTCACGGCGCATCGCGGCGTGGGCCGCCGGCTCCGCGGTCCTGCTCATCCTCCTGTCGAGCCAGTTTGCCGGGCGATTCTTCAACGAGCCGTACCTGTGGCTCTCGCTCGGGGTCCTGATGGCGGTCGGCTGGCGCGATCGCTGGCTCCAACCCGAGCCCTCCCGAGCCTGAGAACCCCGACCGGATCGCCGCGACGGTTCGGATTGCCCAGGGAAGGGAGACGACGAGGACCGTCGCGGCCAGGGCGAGCCCGAGGATCGGGCCGCCAACCGCCGTTCCGCCGGTCAGCGCCACGAGGGAACCGATCGCGCCCGTGAACGTCAGGAGCGGGCCCCGGTCGACGCGCCGGATCGACTGCAGGCCGGTCCCATTCAGTGCGACGAGAACCGCGTACGAACCCGCCGTCGCGACGCCCGCGCCGAGCGGCCCCATCCCCGGGACCAGCGCGAGGTTGAGCGCGATGCAGGCGGAAGCGGCCGCGATCGCGTGGGCGGCGAGCCGGCCCTGACGGACCCAGGCCGAGTAGAGGACGGCCAGCGAGTTCGCGGCGACGTAGCAGGTCAACCCGATCGCGATGGGCCCGACCAGCGTTGGCTCGACGGGCAGCGCCGGCACCAGGAGCGAGAGCGCCAGAAGACCGATGGCACCGGCCGCGACGATGCCCGCCAGCAGCGCCGCCAACCGGGTGAGCAGGGCCCGATGCGCCTCGGTGCTGCCGAGGTCCGCGGCACGGAAGACCCGTGGTCGCACGGCCGTGATCACGACGCCCGGCGCGAACCGCGCGGCGAGATCGACGAGCGCATACGTCGCCGTGTAGACGCCGACCTCGGCCGGCGACCTCAGCGTGGAGAGGACGAACCGGTCGCCGACCGACAGGACGTACTGGGCCGTCGCGTTGGCGCCGGACGCGATGCCGTATCCGGCACCCTCCGCAGGCGGTGACCATGGCGCCGCGCCCACGTCCCGCGCGGGCTCCGCGGCCTGCGGCGGTTGCTCTCCCGGCTGCGACCCCCCCTCGTGCGGTCGGCGACGCATCCAGAGTTCGCCGACCAGCTGCCCGACGACGTAGCCGGCCGCGAGGCCGGCGATGGCGAGCCACGCCTGACCAGTCGCCACGGCGCCGGCGATCCCCAGCACCGCACCGGCGATCGACCGGACCGTCGCCGCGAGGCTGACCGATCCGAAGGCCATTCGGGCCTGGAGCCGGGCGATCTCGAGGAGATAGAGGCTCACGACGACCGTCAGCAGGACGGCCGCCAGCACCTCCGGCTGCGAGGCGCCCGGCAGAACGAGCAAGGCCAAGGGCGCCGCGAGGAGCGTCGACCCACCGGCCGCCAGCGCGATTCGCCACGGGTCGCCCGAGCGGCCTGGCCGATGACCGAACCGCACGACACGCGCCTCGAGCCAGCTCGTCGTCACCTGGGGAACGCCCGCGGCAACGGCGTAGATCAGCGCCCAGCGACCGTATTCGGCCGCGCCCAGCGCGGTGAAGAGGGCGGGGACGGCGACGAAGGACGCAAGCCCGGGTATGAGGTACGAGGGCGCCAGCGACCAGATGTCCCTGATCGTGCTCCTGCGGCGGGATGTTGGCCGGTGGGCCCGATCTCCGTCCGCTTCCAGTGAGCGGCCGCCGCCATCCGGATTGGTCGGGGGGACGCCGCGCACGGCGGGCATACTAGCAGGCGCCTGCGGCCCAATCGGCCCGCTGCGAACCCGGATTCGGAGCCCAGATGCCCGACGCTGTGCAACGCCTGCTCGCCGCCGTGTTGCTCGTTGTCGTCTCGCCTGCGCTGCTGGTGCTCGGCATCGCGATCCGGCTGGAGTCCCCGGGTCCGGCGCTCTATCGCGCCCGCCGGGTCGGCGAGGGAGGTCGGACCTTCGACTGCTACAAGCTTCGGACGATGACGGGCGCCCGGACCGCCGGCGGTGGTCCCCGCATCAGCCGGGCGGACGACCCCCGGGTGACGCGACTCGGCCGCCGCCTCCGCGCCTTGCGGCTCGACGAGCTGCCCCAGCTCTGGAACGTCGCCCGGGGGGAGATGCGCCTCGTCGGGCCCCGGCCGGAGGATCCCGCCTTCGTTGATCTCGGGGACGTCTCGCACCGGGAGGTCTTCACGGCCCGGCCCGGGATCACGGGCCTCGCCCAGCTCGCGTTCGTCGACGAGGCGATGTGGCTCAACGGCGAGGAAGCCGAGCGTATCTACCGCGAACTCGTCCAGCCGCGCAAGGTCGGGGTCGATCTGGCCTACCTCCGCCGCCGCGGGCCCCGACTCGACCTCTGGATCCTCGCGTCGACCGCGGCGACGGTCCTCGGCCGGCGACCCGACCCCGCCCGGATCAGCGCGATCGTCGGCAACGACGACTGGCGCCTGCCGTCGGCATCAGTTCAGCCTCCGGCGTAGCGCGACGACGGCCCGAACAGCTCGACCGACCATTCGGCCATCTTGTCGAGGTCCGGGACGAGGATGTACTCGCCGGCCGTCGTCGGACGCTTCGCGTACGGCGGCCCCAGGACGACGCCCGTAATGTTCTCGGCGGGGATCTCGCCCGCGAGATCGAGGAGCTCACCGATCCGCTCCGGCGGGAAGTTGGTCGTCACGAGTCCGGCCCCCGCGTCCAGGATGGCCGGGAGCCGGGGGAGCATCGCCGGGCTCGTCAACTTGTCCCGAAGCGCGACGAGGAACTGCTGCTGGCGGCGGGAGCGGGTGAAGTCGTTCTCGCCGGGGCTGTTGCGCGACCGGACGAACGCGAGCGCGAGCCGGCCGTCCAGATGCTGCTGTCCGGCGGCCATCCGGAACCCGATCTTGCCGTCCGGGAACTGGTAGCCGCGATCGTTGAGGGCCCGCTCGACGTTCACGTCGACGCCGCCGACCGCGTCGACGAGATCCCGAAAGCCGCTCAGGTTGACGTACGCGACGTAGTGGATCGGGACCCCGATGAGGTGACCCACGGCCCGGGAGAGCGTGCCGAGCCCGCCATCCGGGAACCGCTCGGGATTGGCGTCGGCGACCGTGACGAGCGAGTTGATCTTCGCGTCATAGGTTCCCCCGGTGTCCAGTGGGAAGCGCGCGATGTCGCGAGGGACGCTGATCATCGCCACCGACTTCGTGGTCGGGTCGACGCTGACGACCATGATCGTGTCGGTCAGGGCGTGCTCGTACCCCAGGCCCGAGTCCGCCCCGATCAGCAACACGTTCAGGCGGTCGTCCGCACTGGGCGCGCTCGGGGGTGGCGTCGGGATGCCGCCCACGTCGGCCGAGGGGCGGGGACGGTCGGGTCCCGGACTGCCCACGGCGCCGAGCCCCGGCTGGAAGACCCGATTCGTCGCGTCATACAGGCTCCAGGCGCTGAATGCCGCATACGAGCCGATGAGACCGACCACGGCGATGAGGACCGCCGTGGCCCGCCCCGGCGCGACCCGTCGGGTCCGGCGTGCCGTCCGGTAGATGTCGGTGAGGGCGGCGATCCAGATGCCCGTCGCCACGACGATCGCAATCGTGAGGAGGAGCGCGTTGCCCGGCACGAGGAAGGCCGCGGCCAGGCCGCGGATCCCGCCGAGCGCGATGAGCAGGACGGGGACCACCACGACCGCGAACGGGACCGCGAACTTCGCCCCGGTCTCGGGCCTGCCGAAGTAGATATGCCCGGCGCCGGGCCACAGCACGGTCAGGAACAGGGCGGCGCCAGCGGACGGAGGCGGTTTCCGCGGCCGAGCATGGTTCATCGGCGCGGGACGGCGCAGCGTGGCACGGTGGCGGACTCTAGCATAACGGACCCGGGCGACGCCTCCGGTACCATGGTGAACCGCCGGAGCGTTGCTCGCCGACCGGACGCCTTCGGAGGAACATGACCGATCTGACGCCCGCGGGCGGGACGCCGCGGTTCGTGCCCCGCGGCAGGCATCTGTTCATCTACGACCTCGTGGCGGTCTCCGTCGCGATCGTCGGGGCGTTCGCACTGCGATTCGATGCAAGCGACGTCGTCGCCGCGGTCCGGCCCTACCTGCCCGCCTGCCTGCTGCCGCTACTGATCCAGCCGCCCGTCAACGCGGCCTTCGGACTCTACCGACGCGAGTGGCGGTATGCCAGCGTCCGCGAGGTCATCGGCGTCGCGGCGGCTGTCGGGACCGGCACCACGATCGTCGCGGTCGCGCTCCTGGCGATGGCGTTCTTCGACGCCCCGGGCACGGTCGGACTGCCCAGATCGTTCGTGCTGCTCGAGGGCATCCTCAGCTTGATCCTCATCGGCGGCGGCCGGTTCGCCCTCCGGTGGGCACTCGAGAATGCCGGCGGCTCGACTGATTCCGACATCGACGGCGGCGTTCGCACGATCGTCTTCGGGGCCGGCGAGGCAGGGGCGGAAGTCGCCCGGATGAGCAGTCGCGATCGGGCCATGCGTCTTGTCGTGGTCGGCTTCCTCGACGACGATCCCGCCAAGCGGGGCTCCCGGCTGCACGGTATCCGCATCTTCGGCGGCCTCGACCGGATCGCCGAGGCGGCGGCATCGGCCCACGCCCAGCAGCTCCTGGTCGCGATGCCCTCCGCGCCGGGCGCCACCGTCCGACGCATCGTCGACGAGGCCGAGTCCCTCGGCCTCGATGTCAAGATCGTCCAACCGCTCCACGAGGTCCTTCGCGGCACCGAGCATGTGACGCGGATCCGGCCGGTGAGGGTCGAGGACCTCCTGCGGCGCGAGCCCGTCAACGTCGACGTCGAGGAGCTCGCCGGCTACCTGAACGGCGCCAGCGTGCTGGTGACCGGAGCGGGTGGGTCGATCGGGAGCGAGCTGGCCCGCCAGGTCCTGACCCTGGGCCCACGGCGGCTCGCCCTCGTGGACAACAGCGAAACCGCGCTCTGGTCGATCGAGCGCGAACTCGGCGAACGGCACGGGATCGATCGGCCGACCGTCGACGCGTACCTCTGCGACGTCCGCTCGGCAGCCGCAATCGACCGCGTCGTCCATGACGCGGCGCCGGACGTCGTCTTCCACGCGGCCGCCCTGAAGCACGTCCCGATCTGCGAGGCGCAGCCCGCCGAGGCGGTCCTCACAAACGTCGTCGGGACGAAGAACGTTCTCGATGCGTCCAACCGGGCAGAGGTCTCGCGGTTCGTCCTCATCTCGACGGACAAGGCGGTTCAGCCGATCGGGGTCATGGGCGCGACCAAGCGGCTGGCCGAGATCGCCACGCTGGCGGCCGGCCGACGTACCGGCCGATCGCACATGGCGGTTCGGTTCGGCAACGTCCTCGGCTCGAGCGGCAGCGTCGTGCCGATCTTCCGACACCAGCTCGAACAGGGCCTGCCGATCACGATCACCCACCGCGACGCCACTCGCTACTTCATGACGATCCCCGAGGCCGTCTCGCTCATCCTCCAGGCCGGGGCGTCCGAGACGTCAGGGGACATCTATGTCCTCGACATGGGGGACCCCGTCCGGATCGTCGACCTGGCCAATGACATGGTCCGGCTCTCCGGCCTCAGCCCGGCGTCGGTGGACATCGTGTTCACGGGCCTCCGGCCCGGCGAGCGGCTCAACGAGCGCCTCACCTACGACCACGAAGCGATCGAGGAGACCGCGCACGCCCGCGTGTGGCGAGCCAAGGCGGCGTTTGCCTTCGGCCTCAGCGAGCCGATCGACACGATCATCGGCAGGCTCTCCGTGGCCGCGCTCGCGGCCGATGATCATGCCGTGAGGGTCCAGCTTGCGGCGAGCGGCCTGTTCAACTCTCAGCCCGTCGTCGCCGAGCTCCCCGCGTGACCGCCGGTTCGTCCCCGGCGACGGCGCTCGACATCCCGTTCCACGTCCCGTCCATCACGGAGGCCGAGCGCGAAGCGGTCCTGCGGGTCCTCGACTCCGGTTGGCTGACGACTGGAGAGCGCGCCCAGGAATTCGAAGAGGCGATCGCCGCCCGGCTCGGTTCGCGCCATGCGGTCGCCGTGAACTCCGCGACCGCCGCACTCCATCTCGCGCTCGAGGCCCTCGGCGTGGGCCCCGGCGACGAGGTGATCGTGCCGACGTACACGTTCGCCGCATGCGGCGAGGTGGTCAGGTACCTCGGTGCTCGCCCCCGCCTCGCCGACGTCGACGAGCTCACGCTGAACATCTCGGCGCGGACCATCGAGCCACACCTTCGGCCGACCACCAGGGCGGTGATCGTCGTCCACTTCGGCGGGCTCGTCGCCGACATGGATCCGATCCTCGCGCTGGCGCGGCAACGTGGGATGGCCGTCGTGGAGGACGCCGCCCACGCCCTGCCGGCATCGACCGGCAACCGGGCAGCCGGGTCGATCGGCGACGTGGGAGCCCTCAGCTTCTACGCGACGAAGACCGTGACGACCGGTGAAGGCGGAATGCTCGTGACCGACTCGGACGACGTCGCCGATCGCGCGCGGGTGATGCGCCTTCATGGAATCAGCCGGGACGCGTGGAAGCGTTACACCGCCGCCGGCTCGTGGTACTACGAGATCGAGGACGTCGGCTTCAAATACAACCTGCCGGACCTCGCCGCCGCGATCGGGCTGGTCCAGCTCGGTCGGGCCGACGAGATGCGATCCGCACGGGAGCGGATCGCCGAGGCGTACCGGGAGCGCCTGTCTGATCGGCTCGGCGAGGCGCTCGATCTTCCGGCGCAGGCGCCGCCCGGCGACGTCCATGCCTGGCACCTCTTTCCGGTCCGGCTGCGCGAGGGAGGGGCCGAGCGCCGGGAGCAGGTGATCGATCGACTCCGCGCGTCCGGCATCGGCGTGAGCGTCCACTTCATACCGCTCCACCTCCATCCGTACTACCGGCGGACCTACGGCTATGCCCCGGCGGACCTGCCGATCGCCACCCGCGAGTACGAGCGTGAGATCTCGTTGCCGATCTATCCCGATCTGGCCGACCCCGCCATCGACCGGGTCGTCGACGCCCTGGCGGACGCGATCGCCGGCACGGCCGCCTGACCACCCCGGGGCATGCGTCGCGGTCAGGCCGAGCCGAGGATGTCGTCCCACAGGGCGGCCATCGCTCGATTCGACTGCACGAGCGAGAAGCGGGCGGCCCGCGCGGCCACCGCGAACGGATCGTAGTCCGGGACGCTGGCGATCGCCGGGCCGAAGTCCTCATCGGCCTCGACGAGCGTCCCGGACAGGCCGTCCTCGACGATGTCCCTGAGGCCACCGGTCGCCCGGGCCACGACCCATCGACCCGACGCGATCGCCTCTGCCGCGACCAGCCCGTAGGGCTCCTCCAGCGAGGGCACGAGCACGATGTCGTGAGCCCGCAGCAGGTCGGCCACGCCGTCCGGCTCGACCGTCTCGAGGCCGGGGCCGACAAGGGTGTCGGCGTGCTCGCGTGCGACGGCGAAACCCTTGCGAGGATCGGTTCCGCCGAGGTAGAGGACGCGTCGCTCGGTCGGGCGTGGCGACGGGCGGAAGTGGGAGAGGTCGACCCCAGGCGGGATGATCACGGCGGAACCGCCCAGTCGTTGGACGAGTGAAGCCGTGTCGGACGAGTTGGCGACGACGGCTGCCGAGCTCCGGACGACGAGCCTGGCGAGAAGGTTGTAGACGGGGTTCTCCACGGATGTGACCCGGACGTCGGCTCCATGGGCATACGTCACCAGGGGGATGCGCCGAATCCGCGCGGCCAGGAGGCCGATCAGTCCCGCCGGAAAGAGCGGGTGCGCTTCGACGCCGCCGTATCGCCCTCGTTTCGTCAGCGCGGCCAGACCCAGGCGAAGATAGCGCAGGGGCATGGGGCCGGCGTACGACGTCGGGGCGACGACCGTGAACCTCGGACTGTCGACGCGTCGCCGGACGAAGATACCGGCGCTCGGCTGGTCTGCCGTCGGCCAGAGGCCGGTGACGAGGAGAATCCGCCTCACCCGCGTCGTGCTCGTGCGAAGACCGCCGAGCCGTCGCGGTCGCGGGGCGTCGGCATCATGCCGAGGACCGCGAAGGCCGGGACCAGCACGCGATAGGCCAGTCTCGACAGCCCGGTCAGGCCGTACGCTCCGCCGTACGACAGCTCGATCTCCGTGAAGCCGGCCGCCTCGAGGTGTCGCGCCAGAAGCCAGTCGGGGAGCAGCGTCCGGTGGCCGCTGATCACGTATTCCTCGCGGCCGAAGAACGCCGGTGCACCGCGAACGAGGAACTTGATTCGCGATCGAGGGTGGCCGATGTGGGGCGTGGAAGCGATGAGCAGGCCGCCCGGCCGCAGCACCTCCCGCACGTTCCGCAGGGCCTGGAGCGGGTTCTCGACATGCTCGAGGACCTCGATCGCGCAGACGACGTCGAACGACTCGCGGAAGCCCTCCGGGATGGCGGACCCGTCGAGGTTCCACGTGACGACCGGCGGGGCCGCGGCGTAGTCGCTCGTCTCGACATCGGACGCGACGACGTCATACCCGGCGTCGTCGAGGCGAGCCGTCAGCGCGCCGGACCCGCAGCCGACCTCGAGAACCCTCGCCCGGTCGCCGCGCTCTCGCCGAAGGAGGTCGAGCGCATGCTCGTGGATACCCGCCGCGGCGTGGATCCGGATGCCCTTGAACGTGCCGCCGGATGCAACTCCGCGGTGGACGATCGGTGGTGGGCTCATGTTCCTCCGCTGACGAGCGTCAGCCTGCTGCCGAGTTCCGTGACGCGACGTCGCGCCGATGCAGGCCCGTCTGCTACATCATCACGAGGCCGCCGTCCACCGCGAGCACCTGGCCCGTGATGAACGCCGCCTCGTCCGAGGCGAGGAACGCGACCGCCGCGGCGACCTCCTCGACCGTCCCGAACCGCCCGAGCGGCGTCCGGGCGACGATCTCGGTCATGAGGTTCTCGGGCAGGTCCTTCGTCAGCTCGGTCGTGATCATGCCCGGCGCGACCGCGTTGCAGGTGATCCCCCGCGACGCAAGCTCGCGGGCTGTCGCCTTCGTCAGCCCGATCAGCCCCGCCTTTGCCGACGAGTAATTCGCCTGGCCCATCTGGCCGGCCTGCCCCGACACCGAGGTGATGTTCACGATCCGGCCGGACTTCGCCCGGAGCATCGGCCGGGTGACGGCCTTCGTGGCGTAGAACGCGCCGAAGAGGTTCGTCTCGAGGACCGCCCGGAAGTCGTCGACGGACATCCGCATCAGCAGGTCGTCGCGGGTGATCCCGGCGTTGTTGACGAGGATGTCGACCTTGCCGAAGGCGTCGAGCGCGGCCTTCACGAGCGCTTCGGCCGACGCGGGATCGCTGACGTCGGCCTGGACCGCGAGCGCCCGTCGGCCGAGTGCCTCGAGCGCCGCGACCGTCTCGTTCGCCGCCGCCTCGTTGCCGCGGTAGCTGAATGCCACGTCGGCGCCCTGGGTGGCGAGCCGCTGGGCGATCGCCCGGCCGATCCCCCGCGAGCCGCCGGTCACGATCGCGCTCTTGCCGCTCAGGTCGATCATCGGACTCCTCGTCGTCTCATGCGCGGTAGATGCGAACCGAGGTCGTACCCCGCATCGAGGCCGGAATCTCGGCGACCCGGTCGACTTCGGCGAGCAGCGCGTCGATTGCCGCGTCGTCGGCATCCGCCTCGATCGAGACGGCGACGTCGACTGCCGTTGACGCCGAGCCGCGTCCCGGAAAGTCCCCATCGACGTCGATCGAGACGCGCCGGATTGTGATGCCCATCGGCGCGGCCTCGCGGTACAGGTCGTTCGAGACGCAGGCGGCAATCGCCAGGTAGAAGAGCTGCCCGCCGTTGAAGCCGAGCCCCCGGCCGCCGCCGGCGACCGGCCTGTCCGCGACAAGCGTGACGCCACCCGTTGCGGTCGAGCCGAGGGCGGTCGGGCCGCCGTCCACGGTGACCATCGAAATGCGGTAGGCGTCGCTCACGACAGCGGCCGA
>DASTVH010000277.1:0-4281 GCA_035759195.1 Candidatus Limnocylindrales bacterium | reverse complement strand
CTGGGCGTCGGATCGAACCGTGAAGCGCCAGTCGTCCCGGCGGCTGCTCCCGGGGACCTCGCGAGCGGGCAGCTCGATCTCATCCCCGGTCCAGGTGATCAATACGGCGCCCGGTTCGCGGCCGTTCGGGGGAAAACGCCGGTCCTGCCCGGTGAATGCCCGGCCTAGATCGCCCGAGCCGCTCGGCTCACGTTGGCCCGGGCCGGTGGACGTCACGGAACGGCTCCAGATCGCCATGAACCGGCACGACCTGGAGGCACTCGTTGGCTGCTTCGACCCCGACTACCGGAGCGAGCAGCCGATTCATCCGGGTCGGGGCTTCGGCGGTCGCGCGCAGGTCGAAAAGAACTGGTCGGCTCTCTTCGATGGTGTGCCGGACTTCCACGCCGAGCTGCTGGGCTCTGCCGTCACTGACGATACGCGGTGGGCCGAGTGGCATTGGACCGGGACCCGGGCGAACGGCGACGCGCTGGACATGCGTGGCGTGACCATCTCCGTCGTTCGCGGAGGTCGAATCGCGTCGGCCCGGCTCTACATGGAGGAAGTCGATGCCGCTGGCGCGGGCATCGACGACTCGATCCGCGGCCTCGTGGAGGGCGGCTCGTTGGCCCACGGCGGAACGCGTTCGCCGGGTGGTCCTGCAACCGCGGTCCGTGATGAGGGCTGAAACCCGCGACAGACGACCAATGCGCGGCCGCACCATGTCATGCACCCTCGACGCGTCCGTAGAGGACGACGCGCCAAGCAGGTGATCCACCGACGTGGAGCTCGGCGTATCCGGCAGCGGCCAGCAGGCTGCGCAACTGGCGGTGGCGGTGCGCGAAGTAGCGGGCCCGGACGCGACGCAACGCCAGGCCGAGATTGAACAGCCGCATGAACGCCAGCATCCACCAGACGTCGCGGGGATAGGTGAAGCCGATCAGGCGGGGGCCGACCGACACCGCAGCCGCCACCAGCGCGGGCAGGTACGGATAGCAGCAGACGACCGAGTCCAGGGTCACGATGTCCGATCGCGGGAGATCGGCAGCCAGCTCGACGAGGTCGCCGTAGCGATATGTCACGCGATCGGCCAGCCCGCGCCGCTCGGCCTCCGCGCGCGCCACGGCGAGGTACTCCCGCGAGGCGTCGACGTCGACGGCGCTCGCGGCGCCCGCTTCGAGCAGAGCGGTATGGACGGAGCCGACCCCGGCCCCGACGTCCAGCACCCTGAAGCCCTCCACGCCGTGAGCCACGATGACGTCGATCAGCTCCTGGGTCGTCGGTCGCGGGCCGTGGCCGCGCCAGGCGGCGAGATCCTTCTGCGCGTCGCGGCCGTCGTAGCCGATGATCGCGAGGTCCTCATCGCAGCAGAAGCGGCGCGGGCACGACGGCATGATTCGATGCTCTGCCCGACGTCAACCGGCGGGGCGACCGGGGTCCACACGTTGGCGCCTGCCCGCGCCGTGCTCAAGCCGACCGTTTGCCTGCGATCGGGAAACGATGGCGTTCACGACGAACTCCGCATCGCGCGCAACGCCGCGGAGGAAGCCGGACGACATGGCGTAGAGGAAGAAGAGGCCGACGAAGTAGAGGCCGGGTTCCGAGGCGATGACGCCGCGTCGGTGAACGGGTTCGCGGCGGTCGTCGTCGAAGACCGGCAGGTCGATCCACGAGAAGCCAGGACGGTAGCCGGTGCACCAGACGACGTTCGCCGGAGCAAGCGTTCGCCCGTCCTCGAGGACAGTCAGGCCGTCCGTGGCTCCCGTCACGCGCGGCACGCGCTCGACGCCCGCGGCCGCCAGGTCCGACGCGCGGACGCGGACCAGTGGCTGGCCGTGCGCCAGCAGCCGGGGTCGCATCCGGCGGCCGATCGGTGTGTCGACCGTCAGCAGATGGTGCGCGAGGAGCCGGAACAGCAGCGGCATGAAGATGATCCGCGCGGCCGCGCCATCGACGCGGAATGGGACGTGACCCGTCTCCCGGCCGGCCAGCCAGGTCGGATGCGATGCCGCAACTTCGAGGGCGATCTCGCCGCCCGAGTTTCCGACGCCGACCACGAGGACAGGGCCGTCCCGGAGCTGCGACGGATTGCGATAGTCGGCGGCGTGAAGCTGGACGATGCCGGGGTCGAGGTCTCCGGAGAACGGCGGTACCCATGGCTCCTGGTGGCTGCCCATCGCGACGATGACGTTCTCCGCGTCCAGGCGCAGATCGCCCGCGGACACTTCGAACCCGTCACCGCGGCGTGCGAGACGATCGACCTTGGTTCGCGTCCGAACCGGCAGCTCGAAGCGGGTCGCGTACTCCTCGAGGTAGTCGGCCATCTCGTCCTTCGTGGGGAACCGGTCCGGTGACCCGGGAAACGGCATTCCCGGCAAGGCGTCGTAACGGGCCGGGCTGAACAGGTGAAGCGAATCCCATCGAGTCCGCCACGCGTCACCGACGCGGTCGTGCGCGTCGAGGATCGTGAACGGCAGGCCCTGCTGCTTGAGGAAGTAGCCGACCGCCAGGCCGGCCTGCCCGCCCCCAACGACAACCGTCTCGACGAAGGCCGCGTCGCCCGTGCCCTCGGGGTTCGGTTCCGCTCCAGGTGTCATGCCGGCGAGGCTATCGCCTGACGTCAGCCCCGGAAATCGGGAGTTCTCCCCACGTGACCAGGCCGTGCTCCATCGCGAACAGGGCGGCCGCGGCTCGGCTCGACACGCCGATCTTCGCGTAGGCGTTCTGGACATGTCGGTCGGCCGTCTTGACCGAGATGCCCAGGGCAGCGGCAACCTCCTTGGTCGCATGGCCACGCGCGAGAAGCACGAGTACCTGCGCCTCGCGATCCGTCAGCCCGGCCGGCCGTTCGAGCCGGGGAATCGGCTGGCCGGCTGCCTCGATCACGGCGCTCGCGGCTTCGGCATCAAGGCGACCCGATCGCACCGCGTCGGCCAGGCTCGCGGCCGCGTCGGCGGGCGACCAGGCCGGACGATGCGGACGCGGCTCGGTCATGGCGTGATAGGCATCGGCGACGGCCAGAAGCCGAGCCGGCCGGCCGATCCCCGCGCCGGCCACGCCCCGGTGATAGCCCGAACCGTCGAGTCGTTCGTGGTGGAAGGTCGCGATCGGGGCGACGGCGGCGAGGAAGGGTGAGCGCATCAACACGCGCTCGGTGTGGTACGCGTGCAGACGCACGCTCTCCCACTCGTCCGTGGACAGCGGGCCCGGCTTCTGCCAGGTCTTCACCGGTACCGCGACCCGCCCCACGTCGTGGACAAGCGCCGCACGGCGGATTGCCGTGGTCTCCGCCGAATCGAGGCCGAGGGACGCACCGGCACCGGCTGCGAGCCAGGCGACACCCGCCGAATGACCGACGAGGAACGGTGATGCGAGATCGGCGAAGTCGCCGATCGCGGCGAGCGCTCGATCGATCGCGTCGCCGGCCAGCATGACGTGGGGCTCGGGCTCGCAGGCGAGCGTCTCGTTCCACGTGTCCCTCTCCGGACCGGCCTCCAGGAGCGCCTCGGCGCTGCCGGCGAGCTGCCTCGCGATCGCCGGATCGAACGCGCGACCGGCGCGGCCGCGAATGATGCGCACGGCGCGTTCTGAACCGCCGAGCATCCGCTGGAACGTTGCGTCACGCGCCACCTGCACGATTCGCACAGCCAACGGGATCTCGTCGCCGCCCGCGCGACCCGGATCCCCCCTGCCGTCCCAGCGCTCGTCGTTGTAGGCGAAGAGTTCACCGATCTCCGTGGGAAGGCCCAGGCGATCGGTGAGCATCTGGGCGACTTCGCACAGGGCGGCCACCTGGACCGGGAACAGGCGCACGAGCCTGGGCAGACCCACGGCGAGCTGTCGAGCCCGCAGCAACGGCGTCCCGGTCGGCGGAGCCACGGCCCGCATCAGTCCCGCCGCGCGCTGGGCCCGGGCTCCGAATCGGACGGGTCCGCCGTACCTGGTCAGGGCATCGTGTCCGGCGAAGATCTCGGCAGCGACGTCGGCGTTCGCGGTGCAGCCGACATAGAAGAGCAGGCAGGTGTAGTAGACCTGCGACATCGTTCCGGCATCCACACCCAGCCGTTCGGCGAGACGGATCGCCACCAGCGTGCTCTCAAGCCCGTGCTCGAGCGGTACCCCGATTCCGAGGTCGGTGGCGAGGGAGAGGGCCGCGATGACCTCCGCCGCACGAATTGGCTCGTCTGGTCGCCGCGGGTTCGGTCGTTCGTGGAGGCGTCCTGGGTCGCTGCTGAGCACCATGTCTACGGCGCATGGTGCGCCTCCCCGTCCAGTCGTCACGATCCACGAGCGCCGACTACC
>DASTVH010000276.1:0-13168 GCA_035759195.1 Candidatus Limnocylindrales bacterium | reverse complement strand
CTCAAGGGCACGCTCGTCGCGCCGTCGAGCTACTTCATGAAGAGCCCACCGGTGCAGATCCACGACGACATCGCCCACAATCGCGTCGAGGCGTTCATCCGGGGCGAGGACAACGAGACGCTCGTGGGCACCGAGAACCTCACGAAGCAGCAACTCCGCAAGCTGGCCTCCACGCCGCTCGCTGCGAAGACCGCGGCGAAGACGGTCGCGAAGGCCGGAGCCAGGGCGGCTGCCGCGAAGTGACGACCGCCGGACGCGGGCTCGACGCGCCGCACCGGCGCGTCGGGCGGGGACAGCGGATCCTCGAGAAGCTCGCGGTCGCCGGTTACGCGACCACGAGCTGGATCGTCGCCCGAGTGCCGGCCTCGCTGTCGCGCTGGGTGATCGGGACCGCGTCGCAGGCGGGTTACGTCTTCTGGCCCACGAAGCGGCGCTGGTCGAACGCGAACTTCGGTCACGTCGCCGGGCTCCCGCCGGAGCACCCCCGCGTCCGACGGCTCGCTCTCGCGGCCTACCGCGAGTACGCCCGCTACCTCGTCGAGGTCATGCACCTCGAGTCGCTGACGCCCGAGGGCGCCGAGGCCCGCGTCACCCAGGCCGATCTCGACCAGATCGAGGAGGCCTGGCGATCGTCGCCGGGCGGCCTGATCTTCGCCCTCGGCCACGTCGGCAACAACGAGGCGGTCGCGGCCGCGGTCGCCGGCCGCGGCTGGCCGATCAGCGTCGTCGCCGACGACTCGGCCTTCCCCGAGATGTTCGAGCGATTCCGTCGATTGCGCGAGTCGTGGGGCGTGCGGATCATCCCGTGGCGCAACCTCCGCGAGATCTACGGCGTACTCCGCCGCCGCGAGATGCTGGGGCTCCTCGTCGACTGGGGCTACCGGCCCGACGGCATTCCCGTCCGCCTCTTCGGCGCGTGGACGACGCTGCCGGCCGGCCCGGCCTCGCTCGCGGCGAAGACGAACTCGCGGATCCTGCCGGTCGCGATCCGGCGCGAGGCCGACGGCGCGTTCCGCGTCTCGTTCGAGCCGGTCATCGAGGTGGCCTCGAACTCACCGGCCGACCTCCAGCGGGCGACCCAGACGCTGGCCGACGCCCTCGGCCGGACGATCGCGGCCGCCCCCCAGCAGTGGTACAGCTTCAAGCCGATCTGGCCGGAGACGGCCGAGGAGGCGGCGGTCCTCGAGCGTCGGGCGGGGGCGATCCTTGCCGGCGGCCTGCTGCCGGAGGGCCGACCGGCGGCCGAGCGGGCGGAGGACGCGCTCAGCGAGGCGACGGGATGACCGACACGGAGCTCCGCGCAGGTGCGACGGCCGGCCGACGGCAGGCGGCGGGCGGCAGGTCCGCGGTCCGCCGGGCGACGCTCGGCCAGCGGATGCGAGCCGGCGCGCTGTCGGTGCTGTCCCGCCTCGCCTGCCGGCTGCCCGAAGGCCCCCAGCTCGCCCTGGCGGAGCTCGCCGGAAGGCTCTGGTACCGGGTCGCCCCGGCCCGCGCGGCCCAGGCCCGGCGCAACCTCGCGCGGGTCGTCGGCCACCTCGTGGCGACCGGGCGGGCGGACGCCCGGGTCCGGGCTGCCGCGAGCGACCCGCGCCGGCTCGAGGGGCTGGTCCGGTCGGCGTTCCGCCACTACGCTCGCTACTACCTCGAGGTGATCCGGGCGCCGGCCCTGTCGGCCGAGTGGTTCGAGGAGCGGCTCGTGGTCGAGACCCCCGACGTCGTCGCGGCCGCGTTCGCCGACGAGCGGCCGAAGGTCTTCATCAGCGGCCACCTCGGTCCGATCGAGATGCCGGGCCTCTACCTCGCCCGCCGCTCGGCACGGCCGATCGTGGCCCCGATGGAGGCCGTCGACGATCCCGCCCTCCAGGCGTGGTTCGTCCGGACGCGATCCGCCTTCGGCGTCCGGATCGTCGGCCTTCGCGAGGCGCGGCGGGAGCTCGCGGCTGCGCTCGAGCGCGGCGGATCGGTGGGACTCGTTGCCGACCGCGACATCAGCGGCGGCGGCATCGAGGTGCCGTTCTTCGGTTCGCCGGCGCCGCTCCCGATCGGACCCGCCCTGCTGGCGACCGAATCGGGCGCGCCGCTCTTCGTTGCCGGGGTCTGGCGGGCCGGCCGGCGCATGTACCGCGGCCGACTCATCGAGGTCGAGGTCGTCCGCGACGGATCGCGCCGCGAGCGGATCGCCGGGACGCTGGCCGGCGAGGCGGCCGCGTTCGAGACCCTCATCGCGAACGCGCCGGACCAGTGGTCGGCGATCTTCTTCCCGATCTGGCCCGACCTCGAAGCGGCCGCGGCACCGGCGCCCGGGCCCGCGACTGCGCACGCGTCGTCCGCGACGGCACGGGCGGACGGCGGCGAGGACGACCGATGACGGCACGCCTCGGCCGGGCCGATCTCCACATCCACACGCTCGCCTCGGACGGGACGGCCGGCATCGTCGAGATCCTCGATCGGATCGAGCGGCTCGGCGACCTCGACGTGGTGGCCATCACCGACCACGAGCGGATCGACGCCGCGCTCGCCGCCCGGGCGGTCGCCCGCGAGCGGGGCCTCGCGACCGAGATCGTCGTCGGCGAGGAGGTCTCGACGCTGGGCGGCCATCTGCTGGCCCTCTTCATCGAGGAGCGCGTCCGGCCGCTGCGCTCGCTGCGGACGACGATCGGCGAGATCCACGAGCAGGGCGGCCTCGCGATCCCGGCCCATCCGCTCGTCCCCTACCCGCTCTGCGCCCAGGGCTGGGTGCTCCGGCGGCTCATCCGCGACCGCGATCCACGCGTCCGACCCGATGCGATCGAGGCCTTCAACCCGACGACGCTCGGGCGGCCGTGGCATGGGCGCGTCGTCGCCTTCGCCGACGAGCACGGCCTGGCCCGCGTCGGCAACAGCGACGCCCACGCGGTCGAGGCGATCGGGACCGGCTGGACGACGTTCCCGGGCCGCTCGGCCGAGGAGCTCCGCGACGCCATCCTCGAGCGACGGACCCACCAGCACGGCTCGTTCCACGGCACCGGCTCTCAGCTCTCGACGTTCGGCCGCCAGCTCCGCAAGTACGGCCGTGACGCGCGGGACACCGCCGTCGGCCGGCTGAGGGGCGGGGCGACGGGACGCGACCTCGGCTATCCGGGCGGGCGCCACCGGCCGCCGCGTCTCGAGGAGGCACTCGCGGCCGAGCGCCGGCGGTCGGAGCGGTCCGCGTGAAGATCGGCCTCGTCTCGCCGTACGTCTACCCGCTCCCCGGGGGCGTCACCCAGCACGTCCGGTACCTGTACGAGAACCTCCGCCTGCGGGGCCACGACGTCCGGATCCTGACGAGCAGCCACGGCCTCCAGCGCGCGTCGGAGGGCGACGTGATCCGGATCGGTAAGGGCTTCTCGATGCCGGTGAACGGCTCGGTCGGGACGATCACGCTGTCGCCCCGCTTCGTGTCGCAGGTCCGGGCGACGCTCGAGCGGGAGCAGTTCGACCTGCTCCACTTCCACGAGCCGTTCGTGCCGTTCCTCTCACCGATCATCCTGCGGCTCTCGACGAGCGTGAACATTGCGACGTTCCACGCCTACGGGGGCTTCTCGCCGTCGTACGAGTTCGGCAGCCGGGTCATGAAGGGTTCGGCTGCCCGGCTTCACGGCCGGATCGCGGTCAGCGGCGCCGCCAAACACTTCATCGACCGCTACTTCCCCGGCGAATACAAGGTGATCCCGAACGGCGTCGACATCGACCGTTTCCAGAAGGCGGTCCCGCTCGCGCGCTGGCAGGACGGCCCGCGGAACCTGCTCTTCGTCGGGCGCTTCGAGCCGCGCAAGGGCCTGATCGAGCTCCTCAAGGCCTACCGGACGCTGCGCAAGACCGGCTGCGACTGCCGGCTGCTCGTCGTCGGGACCGGGCCGCTCGGCCGCGAGGCCCGGCGCTATGTCGCGACGCGCCGCCTCAAGGGCGTCGAGTTCCTCGGGCGGGTGACCGACGAGGAGAAGGCCCAGCTCTTCCGGACCGCCGACGTCTACATCTCGCCCGCGACCGGCGGCGAATCGTTCGGGATCGTGCTCCTCGAGGCGATGGCCGCGGGCACGCCGATCGTCGCCTCGGACATCCACGGCTACAAGGGCGTCGTGCGGCGCGGCCGGGAGGCGCTCCTCGTCCCGCCGCGCGAGCCGAAGCCGCTGGCGGCCGCGATCGCCCGGCTCCTGCGCGACGACGAGCTGCGGGCGGCGATGGGAGCGGCCGGGACGGCCCGGGCCCAGCAGTTCAGCTGGGAGCGGGTGACCGCCAAGGTCGACAACTACTACGGCGTCGTGATCCGCCGCCTCGCCGCGCAGGGTCAGCTGCCCGCCGGTTTCACGGCTCCGGTGCCGCCCTCCCCGCGGACCGCCGTGGGCGAGGCGACCGCTCAGGAGGCGGGCGAACCGGTCGTGACGTCGGTCGGGGGTGCCGCCGCGTCCGCCTCGCGCTCGGCCAGCGCGATCCGCCAGATCCAGGCCGAGTAGGCCAGGACGACCGACAGGAGCAGCAGCGCGCCGGCCAGGATCCCCGCGACCGGGTCGAGCAGCGGCGTGGCCTCGGTCACCTCGGTCCGGTTGGTCGGGAACTGGAAGAGGTACAGGTAGGTCGGCAGGACGCCCTGGTACGCGTTCGCGATCACCGTCGGAAGCGGCAGCGCCGAGATGTTCGGGTAGACGACGACGAACCAGGCGGCGGCCGCGCTGACGAGACCAACGACGAAGCGCCGCGCGTCGCGGGCGGTCGCCACGAACGCCGCCAGCACGACGAGCGGCAGGCTCAGCACGATGGCGAGCGGCTCGACTGGGATCTGGCGGGCCTCGATGACGGGGCCGGTCGGCAGGAACCGGACGACGACGAGCCCGACGAGTGCCGCGAGCGCCGTGATGCCGAGCGGAGCGAGATGGCGGGCCGCGCTGCGACCCGGTTCGGCCGAGTCGAGGGCGGCCAGCTGGCGCAGGAACACGAGGATCGCGAGCAGGACGACGATCGCGAGGCCGAGCGTCTGCCACGTGACGACGAACTCGGGAATGAACGGCGGGCACGGCTGCGAATCGGGCGGGTCCTGGGTCCGGCCGACGCCGACGAAGCCGCAGAACGGCCGGCTGAAGACCCACAGGAGGCCCGGCCCGAGGACCGCCACGGCGGCGGCGATGCGGGCGAACAGCCAGATCCTGCGGGACGTGCCGTGCCACAGCTCGGAGGCGAAATAGGCGAGGCCCATGATCACGAACGGCAGGCTCGTGTAGTAGTGGTACTGGAACGCGGCCCGATCGATCCGTGCCCACGACACCCACTGGCAGGCGAAGGCGATGGCGATGAGGGCGAGCCCGAGGCTGCGCCGGGCGTACGCCTGCCACGCGACGAACGCCATCGCCGGGATCCCGAACCACCAGACGACGAGGTTGCCCGCGTCGTAGATCGCCGCGGTCGTCGAACCGGCGAGGCCCTCCTGGTAGAACCAGACCGGCTTGAGGTTCAGCGGCCAGGCCCACCATGGCGACGATGCCGCGTGACCGGCCGTCAGGTTGTTGTGGTAGTCGTACATGGATCGGGTGAGCTCGACGAGCGTCTGGCCCTCGTGGCCGGGCGGCCAGGTCTCGGTGATCCGGTGGCCCTCGACGAGCGCCCACGGCACGTACGAGGCCACGTAGAGCCCGAGCGGCAGCACGACGAGGCAGATCGCCATCCAGGCGATCGGCAGGCCGAGCAGCGCGCCGGGCCGCAGCCAGGACTCGCGGGGCGGCGGGGCGGCGGGTGGCAGCAGCGCCGCCGGGTCGGTCGGGTCGGGCGGCGCCGCGAACGGTCCGAAGCCCAGTCGCCCGGCCATGACGAACCCGCCGTAGGCGACGACCGACAGGAGGACGAGCGCGGCGGCGAGGTGGAGCGGCGTGACGGCCACGGGCCCCAGGACGAACTCCTCGTCGGCCCGGCCGAGGGCGATCGCACCGAGGGCGACCGCCGCGCCGAGGGCCGTCGGAGCTCCGACCGCGAACCGCACCTCGTCATCGGACCAGGCGATCGGGTGGAGGACGTTGACGACGACGGCGATCGAGGTCAGCCCGATCATGATCGCCACGAACGGCAGGTTGCCGAGCCCGCCGCTGCCTGCGGGAACCGCCAAGGCGAGGTGGCCCAGGATGCCGGTGATCGCGATGAGCCCGCCGACCAGGAGCAGGCGGCCAAGCGCGCTCCGGGCCAGGACGAGGATCCCGAGACCGCCGATCGCGTAGAGCGCGACCCATTTTGCGGCGAGAGCGAGCCCGAGGGACAGGCCGATGAGCGGCATCGCCAGCCAGAACGCCCAGGGTCGCCGCCAGGCTCCCGACCAGAGCGCCCCGAAGAGCGTGTAGGCGGCGACGATCCCCAGCGCCACGTACGCATCGTTCATCCCGATCCGCGACTGGACGAAGAGCATCCCGTCGACGAGCGCGAAGATCCCGACGAGGATCGCCACCTCCCGCCGGCGGAAGAGGAGCCGGGTGAGCACGTACATCAGGAGCGCCATGAGCGCACCGGCGATGACCCCCGGCAGGCGCCACGCGAACGGCGTGCGGCCGGTCTCGACGCTCGCCGCGGTCCCGTCCGCGGCGATGGCGAGGATCTGCTGGCGGTCGTCGCTGGGGTAGCGCTTCGCGAAGTCCGGCGCCCAGGCGGCCGGCTCGAAGGGGAGGGTCGCGTCGGCGAAGACGGCATTCGCGTGGGTCTCGATGACGTAGATCGTCCGGCCCTCGCCGGACGGCGCCGTCCCCAGGACGTGGACCATCTGGGTCGCGTCGTTGTAGGCCACCCAGCCGCCGGCGCCGGGAAGCGGCAGGGTTCGCTGCAGGCTGGGCCCGTCCCGGGCCTGGTCGCCGCCGATCGCGATCACCGCGACCTCGCCCGGCGCGTCGTCGGCGCTGCCGCCGGTCGAGACGTAGAGCTTCGGACCGTCCACGTCGACCCAGGCGAGACCGTGCGCGCCGCCGTCGACCTCCGTCGTCGAGACGACGTCGCCGGTGGCCGTTGCCACGAACGTCACGCCTTCCGCCGTGGCGATCGCGATCCGCGGCACGTCCTCGATCGCGAGCCCGGCCAGGCGGCCGTCGGCGATCGCAGCCTCGAGGTCCGCCCGCCGGTCCGAACCGCTGAAGCCGGCGATCACCGTCCCTTCGGCGGCCGCCGCCAGCCGGTCCTCGTACGTCGCGGCGTCGCCGCCGATCAGCTCGGCCAGGACCGAAGCCGCCGCCGCCGGGTCGGCGACGCCTTCGGGCAGCGCCGTCAGGGCCGGCCCGGAGCCGCCCGGCGCGAACTGGGCGATCCCCTCGAGCTGCGCCCCGCCCACGACCTCCGCCGACTCGGCGTCGAGGGCGATCAGGCGATCCTCGGGCGTCGCCACGAGGAGGGTCCGACCGTCGTCGCTCGCGTACATCCGGGCGATCGGCCCGTCGACCATCGTCAGCTCGGTCGGGTCCCCGACCGTGTCGGCCGTCTCCAGCCCGCCGACGCCGTCGAGGAGGAAGAGCTCGAACACGAGGATCCGTCCGTCGGCGGTCCCGATGAACAGCCGATCGAGCGCCGAATCGACGGCCAGCGCGGATGCCCCGGGGACGTCGAGGTCGAGGACGGCCTGGCGGGTCTCGAGATCGTAGGCCCGGACGCCGGAGCCGGTCGCCACGTGAAGCCGGTCGCCGGCCCGGCTGCCCGGCAGCGAGGGATCGTCGCGCCGCGGCTCGACGACCGCGTCGACGACCGGAACGCCGAGTTCGCTCGTCGCGCTCACCCGGTTGTCACCCCAGGCGACGATGCCGCCTGCCATCGCGTACTTCGCGAGGTGGGGATGGGTCCACTCGTAGATGTCGTGCGAGATGCCGTACCGCCACGCCTGGAGGAACTCCGTGGCGGTGCGGGCGTGGTAGACCTCGTCGAAATGCATCTGGTACGGCTCCGCGAGGCGGAACGTCCGGAGCCCGAAGGTGGCGACGAGGAGCACGACGAGGAGCCAGAGGTCCAGGCGGTCGAGACGGCCGGTCGGCTCGCCGTGGAGTGCGTGCGATCGGTCCGCCCGGATCGGCCGCTCGGCGAGCTTCGAGCGGAACCAGCCGACGATGCCCAGCTCGGCGAACGACGGCCGCTCCGACCAGGCCGGCAGGTGATCGGCCGATGACGGCCGGGCGGTGGCGACGGCGCCGCCGCGACCCTCGAGCGCCGGTGCGAGCGGACCCGCGCCGACGGCGATCGCCGCAGGTGCGGCGGCATCCGGCGCGGACGTCCGGTACGGGGCGGCCGGCGCTGCGAATGCCTCCCCTCCCGCCTCGTCGGGGACGTCCGCATCCCATCCGACGAGCTCGTCCCGGAGCGCCTCGCGAGCACGGGGCCGAAGCTGCGCGAACGCCCAGAGGGCCGCCCCGAGGTTGGCGATCGCAACGACCGTCACGCCCGCCGCGCTCCGGCCCCACGCCCCGATCCGGAGCCAGTCCTCGATCCCCGGGTTGTCCGGATAGAGCGTCGTAAGGACGACGTACATGTTCATGAAGGTCGCCGCCGAGAGGACGATGTACGCGACGAGCCAGCGCCAGGAGAAGGCCGCGAGGATCGCGCCGAGGGCGAAGAACGGGAACATGTACCGCTCGTGGACGCGCGTCGGAAGAACGAAGAATGCGATCGCGAGGACGGCCACGCCGACCAGGAGCGTCAGGCGGTCGGGCCGCACGGCCACGACGACTCCGACGAGCGCGAACGCCGCGACGAGGAGGGCGGTTCCGACGACGACCGCGGGCAGCGGCCCGACGGTGAACGCCACGGGGCACGTCGGGCCGCCCGGGACCGGGTTGGCGATGAGCGTGTCGCAGATCCAGCCGCCGTTCGCGGCCACGCCGGTGCCGTCGATTTCGGCGAGCGCCCATGGGTTGTAGGCGTTGACGCTCACGTAGGGATAGCCGCCGGCGGTCTTGAAGATCTGTTCGACGAGGCCGGAGCGGAGCCCGCCGTCGCCGATCTCGAGGACCGAGAGTCCGAACGGAAGGCAGAGCGCGTACGTGGTGATCACCGCGGCAATGCCGGTCGTCACGATCCGGATCGGCCGGTCGGTCCGCCGTTCCCAGGTCCGGACGCGGTCGAGGATGCCGACGGGCCCCGGCTCGCCCGTCCCCGGTTCGTCGCTCTCCCCCGCCAGGCCCGCGGCGACGTCGGCCTCGGGATCGGGACGGCCGTGGCCGCCCTCGGGGACGAGGGCCCGGCGGATCGTGACGAGCGCGACGATCGGGATCAGGATCCCGAGCTGCGGCTTGATCAGCGCCGCGATCACCGTCAGGATCGCAGCCCGCTCCGGCCGGTCGCGCCAGAGCTCGCGCAGCGCGAGGAGCAGGAAGACGACGCCGAACGAGTCGACCTGGCCCCAGACGACCGAATCGAACCACGAGACCGGATTGGCCACGACGAGGGCCGCGCCGACGAGGGCTGCCCGCGCGCCGCCGCCGAGCTCCCGGACCATCGACCAGACAAGCCAGCCGAGGGCGACGTCGGCGACGATCGCCGGCAGCTTGATGAGGTCGCCGATCTCGCCCAGGGCCCGCCCGACCGTCCCGACGAGCCAGAGCACATAGAGATAGCCGGGCGTGTAGTCGTGGAAGAACGGCCGCTCGTAGAAGCCGTACAGGCCCTCGTCGGCGAGGTTCGAGGCCCAGGCCGTGAACGAGGTCAGATCCGCCTCGAAGCCTGAACCGGGGTTGACCTGTGCGATGATGAGCCGGAAGGCGAGCCCGAGCGCGAGCACGAACAGGATCGCGCCGACGCCATCCCGCGTCCAGGTCGTCCGCGTCGGTGCGCCCGCGCCCCGGCTCGGCACGCCCGAATCGCGGGCTGTCAAGGGGGGATGGCCTCCTGCAACGAGCGTGGTGAGGTGGATCGCAGGGTAGCACAGGGCAGCGTGCCGGAAGCCGGCGCGGTCGGCCGCGAATTCGACGACGCCGACCGCCGCAACGGGCCCGCGGCGGGCCTGGCGCTGTCCCTCGCGATCGGCCTGGCGCTCGTCCTCGTCGCGCTCGTCGTCTACACGTGGACGAGGCCGTTCCGCTTCTACGACCATTTCGAGTGGCAGGCCTCGGCGTACCTCGAGGGCGAGGTCGCCATCCGCTTCCCTGTCGAGTCGACCGCCGACTCGCCCGGCAACGCGTTCTTCCAGGACGTCCTGCCGATCGAGACCGACGACGGCGTCCCGCGGGGCCTGATCCCGTTCCCGCCGCTGCCGGCGCTCGTTCTCCTGCCGTTCGTCGCAGCCTGGGGTCACGATGCCGACGGCCAGCTCGTCTTCGCGATGCTCGGGGCGCTCGACGTGGCGATCGCCTGGTGGATGCTCGGGCAGCTGCCGATCCGGCGCTGGGTCCGCCTCGCGACGACGATCCTCTTCGCCTTCGGGACGGTCTTCTGGTACGCCGCCCAGATCGGGACGACGTGGTACCAGGCGCACGTCCTCGCGGTCGGCCTGGCGATGCTCGCCGTCGGCCTCGCGCTCGGCGGCGACCACGATGCGGCAGCCGACGAGGACGACGTTCCCGACCCGGGCCCGGACGGCGCCTCCTCGGTCGCGGCCCGCGCGCGCGGCGTCGCCGGCCGGGTCGCCCGGCTGGCCCGGGCCGGAGTCGACCCGCGCCAGTTCGCCGTCGGCCTCCTGTTCGGCCTCGCCTGCACGTCCCGGTTGACGGTCGCCTTCGCCGCACCGTTCTTCCTGCTCGTCGGACCGGGCGGCGGTTGGCTGCGGCGCGGCGTTTCGGCCGGTCTCGGCGCGGCCATCCCCGTCGGGGCGCTCGTCGTCTACAACCTCATGACGACCGGCCACATCCTGCACCCGGGCTACGACTACCTCTACCGGCTCGAGGCCGCCTTCTACGAGCCGCTCGGCTACAACCTCGACTGGGCGATCGAGGACCCGCGCTACATCCCGCAGAACCTCGGGATCATGCTCTTCAGCGCCCCGGCGATCCTGCCCGACGTCTACCCGGCCGGCCTCGGCGGAGGCGAGCCCCTGTGCACCGACCCGGCCGCGGTCCGCGGCCTGTTCGACGAGGCCTGCCCGATCGCCCTGCCGCGCGACATCGGGATGAGCATCGTTCTCACGAGCCCGGCGTATCTCTTCATCCTGCCGGCGCTCCGCCGGTACGGCCGGAGCCGCCTCGTGACCGGGGCCGCGCTCGCCGTCCTCGGGATCGCCGTCTTCAACCTCATGCACTTCAGCCAGGGCTGGGTCCAGTTCGGGTACCGCTTCAGCAACGACTTCGTGCCGTGGGCGCTGCTGCTCGTCGCGGTCGGGATCGAGCGGGTCCGGTCCGGCGCCGGGATCACGCTTGCCGTCGCCCTCGTCGGCATCTCGGTCGCGGTGAACTGGTGGGGCGTGGTCTGGGGCAACATCCTCGGGTGGTGACGCTCGCCCGCCGGGCCGTGCTGGGGCCCTGGCTCCTGCCCGTCGTCGTCGCCCTGGCCGGGGCCGCGTTCGGGGCGTGGCGGCTCATGCCCGGCGTCGGCTACTGGGACACCGCGGAGTTCCAGACCGTGCCGCCGATCCTCGGGACGGCCCACCCGACCGGCTACCCGACGTACGTGATCTTCGGCTGGCTCGGCTCGACCGTCCTCGCCCCACTCGGCGAGGCCGCGTTCCGGATGAACCTGCTCTCGGCGATCTACGTCGGCATCGCGGCCGGCGTCACCGTGGACCTCGTTCGCCGGCTCGCGGGCTCCGCGCTCCTGGGGGTCGTCGCGGGGCTGGGCCTCGCGCTGACGCCGATCGCCTGGAAGGTCGCGACCCACGCCGACCCGCACGCCCTGCACCTCACGCTCGTGGCGATCCTGCTGTGGCTGCTCGTCCGCTGGGAGGAGGCCCGCCGGTTCGCTCCACAACGGGCCGATCGCTGGCTGATCGCGGCGGCCGTCGTGACGGGCCTCTCGATCGGCAACCACTCGCTCACGCTCCTTCTGGGGCTGCCCGTCCTGCTCTACGTCCTCGCCGTCGAGCCGGACATCCTCCGCCGCGGCCGCTTCGTGGCGGCCTGCGCCCTCGCGGCCCTCGCTCCGGCCGCCCTCGTCTACCTCGAGCTGCCGCTCCGTGGCGGCGCCGTGCCCTGGCTCGAGGCGGACCTCGTCTATGGCTCGCCCGACACGCTCGAGGGTTTCCTCTACGTCGTGACCGGTGAGCAGTTCCGGGGCGGGATCTCGGACCCGTTCGGGAACCTCTCGGGCAAACTCGCCGACTTCGCCGCGCTGGCCGTACGCGAGCTCGGTCCGCTGGCGGTCCTCGTCCCGGTCGGGCTGTTCGTCACCGCGATCCGCTTCCCGCCGTACGCGTTGCTGAGCGGGACCGCCGTCGCGATCACCTGTTTCTTCAACGCCGCCTACGTCAACGCCGACATCGAGCGCTACTACCTCGGCCCCGCGCTCCTCGCCTGGACCTGGCTGGCGATCCTCGGCGGCACCGTCGTCGACGGGATCGCCGGCGGGCCGGCGACCGAAGTCGTGGCCGCCGCCGGAAGAACGACCTCGGGCGAAGCCGCGGAGCCGGCCGTCACGGCCGGGCCCGCCACCGATCGCCGCTCGATCGACCCGTGGCGACTGGCCGCACTCAGCCTCGCCGCCGCGCTGCTCGTCGCGCCCACCGCCATCGCGTTGCCGGCCCGGGCGGCGGCGGTCGACCGGACCGCCGACCGGTCGGCCGAACTCTGGCTGGACGACGTCCTGAGCCTGCTCGAGCCGAACGCCGTCGTTGTCAGCTGGTGGAGTTACTCGACCTCGTTATGGTACGCACAACACATCGAGGGCCGGCGGCCGGACGTCTTCGTCGCCGACGACCGGACCCGACTCGATCAGCAGCTGGGAGACATCACCGACGTGATCGACGGTAGCCTCGCGGCCGGCCGGCCCGTCTACGCGATCCGCGTCGACGCCGCCGAGCTGGCGATGCTCCACATCCGCTATACGCTCACCCCGCTCGCCTCGCCGGTCGCCGGCAACGTCTTCCGGGTCACGCCGCCCGGGACCGGGGCGGCCGGGCGATGACGACCTCCGTTCCCCGGCTCTCCTACTTCTTTCCGGCTCACAACGAGGAGGCGAACGTGCGGGGCCTCGTCGAGGAGGCCCTCGAAACGCTGCCGCGGCTGGCCGACGCCTTCGAGATCATCGTCGTCGACGACGGCTCGCGCGACGCGACCGGCGC
>DASTVH010000275.1:0-2965 GCA_035759195.1 Candidatus Limnocylindrales bacterium | reverse complement strand
GTGTTCGGCTCGTACGTCTGGTAGAGCCGGGCGACCCAGACCTTGTGGGCCCCGACGTCGCTCACGACGATGTCTTCGGGGCCGAGCGCCTCCCGCAGGTCGGCGATCGCTCGCTGCGGGGTGATCGGCATCGCGTCCGAGGCGGCTCCGGCCCGAAGGTCCTCGAGGAGCGCGGTCCGCAGGTCGGCGTGGACGAGCGTCTCGCGTGACTCGTGGCGATCCCCAGCGTCGCGGCCGCTGATCCCGCGGGGCTGGACCGCGGTGAGGAGCCGGGCCAGCGTGCCGTCGATGTCGCCGATCAGCTCGACCTCGGGCCGGTACTGGGCGTCGGTCTCGGCCGGCTGCGTGTCGATGTGGACGATGCGCTTGGTTCCCTCGGGATTCCAGCGGGCCGGCGCGTACTCCACCAGGTCGTAGCCGACACAGACGACGAGATCGGCCCGATCGAAGCCGGACAGGACGTGGTCGCGGGCCTGGAGCCCGACCGCCATGAGCGAGAGGTGCGAGCGGTCGTCGATCGCGCCTTTGCCCATGAACGTGACGGCGACCGGGACGTGGAGCCCGCGGGCGAGCGCCCGCAACTCGGCGGATGCGCGCCGCCGGAGCACTCCGTTGCCGGCCAGGACGATCGGCCGCTGCGAGGCGGCGATGAGGTCCGCGGCGTGGGCGATCGCCTCGTCGGTCGGCTCCGGGAAGTAGGCGTGACCCGGCTCGAGCGGGGTCGCGTCGTCCGGGACGGCCGTCGCCGCGAGGTTCTCGGGCAGCTCGATGTGGGTCGGGCCCGGCTTCTCGAGTGTGGCGACGCGGAAGGCCTTGCGGACGATCTCGGGTATCGCCTCGATCCGCCCGACGCTCGTGTTCCACTTCGTGACCGGGGCGAGCATCTGGGGGATGTCGACGACCTGGTGGGCCTCCTTGTGGAGCTTCTCCGAGCTGGCCTGGCCGGTCAGGGCCACGAGGGGCGCGCGGTCGAGATAGGCGTCGGCGATGCCGGTGACGAGGTTCGTCGCGCCCGGTCCGAGCGTCGCCATCGCCACCGCGGCCCTGCCGGTGAGGCGCCCGTAGACGTCGGCCATGAACGCGGCGCCCTGCTCGTGGCGGGTCGTGACGTGGCGGACCGACGGGTGGGCGCTGAGCGCGTCGAGGACGTCCATCGTCTCCTCGCCCGGCACCGAGAAGACGTACTCGCAACCCTCGGCCGCGAGGCAGTCGACGAGCAGGTGGGCAGCAGTCCGCGTGCCGGATGCGTGTTCGGCCGTCATCGCGGCGAGCGTAGCAGGCTGGGGCTCAGCCGCCGACCGGGCCTCGGCCTCGTCGGTTTCGACCGACAGCGAACAGGACTCACTGCCCTGCCCTCGATCGCTCTCCCCGCGGCCGCATCCTCGTCGGGTTTCCACCGACAGCGAACAGGAATCACCGCCCAGCCCTCGATCGATCGCCCCGGAGGCACGGATCCCCACCGACTTTCGCTGCGGGTGGAAGGCCGCATGGCTGCGGTCCGGTCCAGTGGGGAAGCGGCGGACGGCGTTCACTCCGAGAGGAAAGCCGGCGTGCCAGGGCGTACAGCCGAGCCGCGATCGCCTACGCTGCCGTCGTGTCAAGGTTCGACGGCCGAGTCGCGCTCGTCACCGGCGCCGGCAGCCCGAACGGGATCGGGTTCGCGGCGGCCAGGGCACTGGGTCGCGACGGCGCGCGCGTGTCGATCGCTTCGACGACCGACCGCATCCACGAGCGCGTCGCCGAACTCGCGGCGGACGGGATCGAGGCCTCCGGCCACGTCGGCGACCTCATGGAGAACGGTGCGGCCACCCGCCTCGTGGACGAGGTGCTCGCCGCCCACGGCGGTCGCCTCGATGTCCTCGTCAACAACGCCGGGATGGTCGCGGTCGGAGCGTCGGAGGACTCGGGGCTCGTCGCCGGGATGGACGAGGCGGAGTGGGATCGCGGCATCGCCCGCAACCTGCGGACGGCGTTCGCCGTGACCCGCGCGGCGCTGCCCGCGCTCGTCGCCTCGGGCCGGGGCCGCATCGTCTTCGTGTCGTCGGTCACGGGGCCGCTCGTCAGCAACCCGGGGTCGGCCGCCTACGGCGCGGCGAAGGCCGGAATCCTCGGCCTCATGCGCGGTCTCGCGATCGAGGTCGGCCGACAGGCCGTGACCGTCAACGCCGTGCTCCCCGGCTGGATCGCGACCGGTTCCCAGCTGCCCGAGGAGGCGATCGGCGGCGAGAACACGCCACTCGGGCGGTCCGGCCGGCCCGACGAGGTCGCCGCCGCGATCGCGTTCCTCGCGTCCGACGAGGCGAGCTATATCACCGGCCACGGCCTGGTCGTGGACGGCGGCAACACGATTCAGGAGTTCAAGGGTCCGTCGGAGGCGTGGTACTGAGGTGGCCGAGGGGCGCGTCGCGCTGATCACCGGAGCCGCCAGCGGGATCGGCCTGGCCACCGCGGAGCGGCTGGCCGGCGAGGGTTTCCGGATCGCGCTCGCGGACGTCGACGAACCCGGACTCGAGCGGGCGGTCGCCGGCCTCGGCGGAGACGGGCGGGCGTCGGGCATCGTCGCCGACGTCCGTTCGGTCGCCGACTGCCAGCGGGCCGTCGCCGAAGCCGTCGGCCGGTTCGGCCGCCTCGACGTCCTCGTCAACTGCGCCGGCGTCTGGATCGAGGGCCCCACCGACGCGATGACGGAGGCCGACTGGGACCGGGTCGTGGGCGTGAACCTCAAGGGCACGTTCTTCATGTGCCGCCACGCGATCCCGTCGCTCGAGGCGAGCGGCGGATGCATCGTGAACGTCTCGTCCGATGCCGGCCTGTGGGGCAACAAGGAGGCGGCGATCTACTGTGCCAGCAAGGGCGGCGTCACCGTCCTGACCAAGGCGCTCGCGGTCGAGCTAGCGCCGCGCGGCGTCCGCGTCAACGCGGTCTGCCCGGGCGACGTCGACTCGCCGATGATCCGCTACCAGGC
>DASTVH010000274.1:0-9795 GCA_035759195.1 Candidatus Limnocylindrales bacterium | reverse complement strand
GTGATCCCGGTGGCCCGCCGGCTCGGGAAGGCGACGTGGACGGACCTGCACGCGACCGACGGGGTTCGCGAATACGAGCACGACTTCCTCGAAGCCGATCACGTCTTCTTCAGCGCCGAGCGGCTGCCCGACCCGCGGCCGCTCATGGAGCGGCTCGCGGCCGCCGGCCGGCGACTCGTGGTCTGCACGCGGGGCTCGCGCGGCGCGCTTGCTCTGACGTCGGACCGACGCTGGATCGAGGTCCCGGCCGAGCCGGCTTCGGCGGTCGTCGACACGAACGGCGCGGGCGACGCATTCGCGGCCGGCGTCCTCTACGGCGAGGTCCTGGGCCTGACGATCGAGCGCTCGCTCAGCATCGGCGCCCGGGTCGCGGCGCTGTGCGTGGCCTCGACCGAGCTCGCCTCCCCGGACCTTTCACCCGCCTCGGTCGCGGACCTCGCGGGCTGAACGCCGGCGACCGTCCGCGCTGGTGAGGCTCTCCTGACGGCGGCTTCGCGGCGGCGACCAGCCTGACTGGTCAATCGCCGATTTTCGAGCGTGCAGCCGGGCGAAATGGAGCCGGCCGGCGCTAAACCAGTTCCCGACCACGCTGGGACATCTCCCAAACGATCAGCCACGTGCGTAAGCGAGGGTGCCCGCCGGAGCCCCGCCCCGCCGCCCCTGACGGCGGCTTCGCGGCTGCGACTACTGCCAGCGGAAGAACCGGGCGGCGATCCCGAAGCAGATGACAAGCCATGCCGCGAGGACCGCGAAGCAGACCCAGAGCGGCGAGAACGGCGTGCCGTCGACCATGACCTGGCGCAGCGCGTCGCCGAGGTACGTGAGGGGCATCGCCCTGGCGACCGTCTGGAGCGCCTCGGGCATCCCTTCGATCGGGAAGAACGTGCCGGACAGGAACATCAGGGGGAACTGGACGACGCTCGTCATGCCGTTCGCGCTCTCCTCGCTCGTCGCGAACGAGGCGATGACGTAGCCGAGCGCGATGAACGCGAGCGACCCGAGGAGCACGAGCAGCCCGATCAACAGCCAGTTGCCGGCCACCTGGACGCCGAAGACGGCCGCGCCGACCCCGACGATGATGATCGTCTGGACGATCGCGATCAGCAGTCGCATCAGCACGTTCGACCCGACCAGCTGCCAGCGCCGCAGCGGCGTCGCGTGGAGACGCTTGAGGATCAGCTTCTCGCGATCGGCGACGAGGGGAATCGCCGCGAACACGCCGAGCTGCATGAGCGACATGCCGAGGATCGACGGCACCAGATACGAGATGAAGTTGAGGTCGTTCGTCTGGACCGACTGGAAGCTCGGGGCAACTGCCGGCGGCCGGCCGCTGGCGGCCTGGTTGACCTGGGCCAGGACGAAGCCGACCATCTGGCGGGTCGCGCCGTCGGCCGCGCTCTGGCTCGGGTCGGTGTAGACGGTGACCTGCGCGGGTGCGCCGCCGGCGGCGACGGTCTCCGCAAAGCCGGACGGGACGATGACGACCGCGTCCAGCTCGCCGTCGCGCATCCGCTCGGTGAGTTCCGCCTCGGTGCCTTCGACGAGCTGGACGTTCGGTAGCGCGGCGAAGGCCGCCCGCAGCCGGCCCGACGCCTCCGAACCATCGAGGTCGCCGAAGCCCATCGTCCGGTCAGTGGATCCGCCGCTGAAGATCGCCCCGAAGAGGAAGACGAAGATCAGCGGAAAGGCGAGCGTCCAGAACAGCGCAGCGCGGTCGCGGGCGAAGCTCCGGATGTTGGCGACGGTGAGCAGCAGCAGGGCGTTCATCGGCTCAGTCCCGCAGGGCTCGGCCGGTCAGGTCGAGGAAGACGTCCTCGAGCGTCGCCCGCCGGACGGCCAGGTTCGCCGGCTCATGGCCGAGCTCCTCGGTGGTGGCGAGGACCGCCCCGATCGTGCCCGGCACGTCCCGCGTGTAGAGCATGACGACGCCGTCCTCGTGCTTCACCGAAGTGACGCCGGGGATCGCCGCCATCCGCTCGTCAGTCAGGCCCTCGACGGCGTCGAAGCGGACGGCCCGCTCGTGGAACCTGCGGCTGACGAGCTCCTCGACGGTGCCCGACTCGAGGATGTGGCCGTGGTCCATGATCGCGATCCGGTCGCACAGGACCTCGGCCTCCTCCATGTAATGCGTCGTCAGCAGCACCGAGCGGCCCTCCGACTTGAGGCCGAGCACGACGTCCCAGAGAGCCCGCCGGGCGGCGGGGTCCATGCCGGTCGTCGGCTCGTCGAGGAAGACGAGCTCGGGATCGTTGACGAGGGCGAGCGCGACTGACAGGCGCTGGCGCTGCCCGCCCGACAGGTCCTGGGTCCGCGTCGCCCGCTTCTCGGCGAGGTCCATCAGCTCGATCAGGTCGCTCGTCGCCCGGCCATGGCCGTAGAAGGCACGGAACAGGTCGAGGACCTCGGCGACCGTCAGCTTCGGATACAGCGCCGCCGTCTGGAGCGAGACACCGATCCGGGCACGGAGATCGTCGGCGTGGCGGATCGCGTCGATGCCGAGGACCGTCACCTCGCCCGAGTCGGGCTGGCGGAGGCCCTCGAGGACCTCGACGGTCGTCGTCTTGCCGGCCCCGTTCGGGCCCAGGAGGCCGAAGACCTCGCCGGGCCGGACGTCGAAGCTGACGCCGTCGACGGCCACGAGCGAGCCGTAGGTCTTGCGGAGCTCCCTGACGCGGATGACGGGATCCGCATCGCCCCGACGGGAGGCAGTCATGGCCCCGATGGTGCCACGTCCGACGACCGGACGACACGGGCGAGGTCGGGCCTGACTTGTGGACCTTCGTCAGTTGACGAGCGGCTCCTCGTCGCCCAGCCGCTCGAGATCCAGGGCGACCGACGACCCGCCGCTCGCGGCACCCTGCTCCGGCGCCGGCGCACCGAGATAGAGGTAGGCCTCGATCGCCAGCTCGAGTCCGACGTCGAACCCGGCGGCCTCGGAGAGGTACCACTTCTGCTCGAGCACGTCGCAATAGGCCTGGACCAGGTCGCGATCGGGTCCCACGGTTCCCGCGATCTTCGCCAGCGTCGGACGGTACACCTCGCGCAGCCAGCGTTCGGCGGCCTCGTCGGGCGAGATCGGGCGACCGGCCTGCCACTCCATCCAGGCGTGGTACTCGTTGAGGTCGTTGAGGAGCACCTGGGCCTGGCCCTCGAGGGCCCGGATCTTCGTCCGCCGCTCGATTTCCCGGGCGTGGAAGCGGCGGGTCGTGACCTGCATCCGGAGCCTGACCCGATCGTCACCGGACGTCGGATCGAGCGCGAGATCGACCGAATAGCCCAGGTCGTTCAGGCGGCGGACCCGAGCCCGGATCGCCTGCCGGTCGCCGGCCCAGAGGACGGGCTCGTCGTGGAGCTCGGACCAGACCTCGCGGTAGCGCTCGCGGACCCGTTCGGCTGCGTCGATCGCCTCGTCGGGATCCGGCGCGCCCTGGAGGGCGGCGAGATCGGCCAGGCCGAATGCGACGTTCTCGACGAGGATCTCCGCGTCGTACTCCCGCTGGCCGTCGGACAGCCGGGGGTGAACCTCGCTCGTCTCGGCGTCGACGAGGTAGGCCTGGATCCGGTCGCCGTCGCGGCGGAACAGCGTGTTGGCGAGCGAGCAGTCGCCCCAGTAGACGCCGTTCCGATGGAGGTCGACGAGCAGGAATGCCATCGCGTCGAGGAGCCTGTCGCGATGGACGCTCGGGCCGGGCGCGAGGCGCATGAGGAGGCGGCGATACTGCAGCGAATGGGCGAGGTACTCGGTGACGAGGATCGAACTGTCGCGCTGCGGCGCCTCCGCGATCCCGACGGCGAGGACGGCCGGCAGGCCGGCACCCTCGAGATGGAGGAGCACATCGTACTCGCGTCGCCCGACCCCGAGCGGCAGCTCCTTGAGGGCGTAGAGCGCCCCGTCGACGACGAGGAAACGGACGAGGTGGCGGGACGGGCCCACCGGCAGTTCCCGGAACGCGAGCCGATCCGATCGCCACTCTCCGAGCGGCTCCTCCCAGGGCAGGTCGACGAGGGCGATGGCCGGGTCGCGGAGCCGGAGACGAGGGAACGCCGACACGGGCGCGGGCGTCGCGGTCGACGCCGTCAGAGACGCTTCCGCAGGTAGGCGGCGACGGTCGCGTCGTAGCCGAGCGACTCGTAGAGGTGGCGAGCGTCGGCCCGATGGTGACCGGCGGTCACCTCGACGAAGGCCGCGTCGAGCTCGCGGCCGATCCGTTCCGCCTCGGCCATCAGGAGGTGGCCGACGCCGCGATCCCGCACGCCGGCGTCGACGACGAGGGCCATGATCCGGATCACCCGATCGGAGTGCTCGAAGCGGGGTAGCGCGTGGAGGGCGATGAACCCGAGGACCTCTCCCTCGTAGTCGGCGACGACGACCTGCGAGTGCGGCGACGCGAACCGGCCGAGCCGCTCGACGATGTCCGAGGGGCCGGCCGGGTAGCCCTCGTCGGTGAAGAGGCTGGCGATCCGCTCCGCGTCGGCCTCGGCGGCCGCTCGCATCGTGACGCTCTGGCGTTCGATCATCGACCGATGGTACCCGGTCGCCGCTCGACGAGGACCACGAACGGCGCCCCCGGCGGTCCCCCGAGGACGAGCCGGGAGCGCCCGAAGGGCCCGTCGGCGGGGCGGCTCAGGCCAGCCCCGGCCGTCACGCCGGTCGCCGCCCGGCCGTGCCCTGCGACATCCGCGGGCGCGACGGCCACGTAGCGGCCGGCCGGGCCCTCGCCGTGGCGGGCCAACCAGGCCGCGAGACGGGCTTCGGTCGACGGCTCGAGGATCGCGATCGGCGTCTCGCCCGCCGGCCGGACGAGCGCGACCCGCGCCCCGAGGTGGGGATCGTCGGGCAGGTGCGTCGTCCCGGTCGCGCCGAGCGCCGCGACGCTCCGCTCGAGGTCGACCGTCGCCCAGATCCGGGCGACCAGCTCGCCTTCCGAACCGTCTTCGAGCCGGCCGGGCGCCCCTTCCGGCTCGCCTCCGGTCACCGGCGGAGGAGCAGGTCCGGCGCCGGGCCGCCGATCATCACGAAGCCGAGCCGCTCATAGAGCTGCCGGGCGACGTCGTTGTCGGAGAAGACCCCGAGGTACGTCCAGCGGCTGCCGAGCGCCAGCGACTCCTCGATCGCCACCTCGGTCACGAGCCGGCCGAGGCCCAGGCCCCGGAACGCCGGCCGCGTCCCGATCGAGCTGAGATAGCTCGCCCCGTCGAACGTCGAGCGGCGGACGACGGCGGCCGGCTCGCCGTCGACGCGTGCAACACAGAAGTGGACCTCCGGCCGACCGAGCAGGACGACCGTCTCACGCTCGATCGACTCGCGCCGGGACGGATCCACGTCGAAGGCTTCGATCAGCGTCAGGGAGACGTCGCGGGCCGCGGCCGCCGCATCGGCCCGCTGCTCGAGGTGAGCGATCGCCACCCGTTCCGCGCCGGTCGGACGACCGGTCCGCGTCCGGCGATCCGCCTCGCGTCGGACCGGGTCGAGCAGCATCATCAGGCCCGCACCCATGTCCTCGAACCCGTGCCCCAGCAGTCGCTCGACGAGGTCGGACGGTTCGTCGAAGCCTGGCAGCGGCCAGACGTGCGGAATCCGGTCGAGGCCGGCGAAGAGAGCCATGAGCTCGGCCAGGCGGCGATCGAAGGCGGCGGGCTCCTCGGGCCAGGCGATTCCGGCGATCCGGTTCCAGAACGGCTCCCGGTCGGCGTCGTCGTGGAGGAGCACCGCGTCACCGAGCAGCCGCACCTCGCGGCCGGGAAGGCCGTGGCAGCGCGCCTCGTGCCACGCCAGCCAGCGGCTGTCGGCGCGGGTCAGGTCGCTCGGGCGCCCCGGGGCGGTCGGCGTCGTCATTGCGCGCACGATACCTGTCTGCGAGATCCGACCCGGCACCATGGAGCGTATGGTTCCGCGTCTGCCCCCGGACTCGGATCCGGCACCTACCCAGGAGGGACGCATCTCATGCGACGGTTCACGTACCTGTTCCTGATCACGCTCGCTGCCGCCGCGCTCGCGGCCTGCGGCGGCGCCGCGACGACGCCCGGAGCCTCCGTCGCGGCCTCGGCCCCGGCGGGCACGCCTGCCGCCTCGGGGGGCGGCGCTGCCTGCGCCGAGGCCCCTGCCGACGCGAGCCCGGCCGTGACCGTCGAGATCCGGGACTTCTCGTACGACCCCGAGCCTGTCACCGCCGCCGTCGGCGACGTCATCGCCTGGACGAACGCAGACTCGGCACCCCACACGGCCTCGCTGACCGACGGATCGTGCGGGACCGAGTCGCTCGGCCAGGGCGCCACCGGTGCGCTCGTGTTCAACGCGCCGGGCACGTACGAGTACCGGTGCAACGTCCACCCCGGCCAGATGTCGGGCTTCACAATCGAGGTGCAGTGACGGGTTCCTGGACGGTTCGCCGACGGGCGCCGTGACGAATATCCGGCCACGTTCCTCCGGCCGGCCGGACCGGCCTCAGGCCGGACGGTCGACCACGAAGAGCGTGGCGCCCGAAAGGAGCTCGACGACCTGGGGGGCCGGAACGCCGGCGCCGGCGAAGAGCTGCTCGTAGCCGGCACGGCTGTACATCCGCGTTCCCTGGAAGAGCTCGTCGATCTGAATGCCCCAGAAGAGCTCGCCCTGGAGCGTCCGCGATTCCTCGACGGTCGCCGGCAGGCACCACTCGAGGATGACGAGGCGGCCGCCCGGGGCGACAGCCGTCCACGCGGCCGCGAGCGAGCCGACCGGGTCGGGCATCTCGTGGACCGCGTCCTGCATGTAGACGAGATCGAACTCGCCGCGGTACGGCAGCGCCGGGATGTCGCGGGCCTCGATCCGGATCCGCTCCCCGAGCCCCGAATCGGTCACGAGCCGCATCGCCCGGGCGACCGAATCCGGCTCGAACTCGACGCCGACGAGCTGCGTCGCCGGGAAGCGCCGGGCGACGGCCACGAGCCAGCGGCCGCCGCCGCAGGCGACGTCGAGCACGCGGCCCCCCCGGGCGAGGGCGGCGGCGAGGTCGGGCTGCGCCGCGAGGCCCTCCTCGAAGAAGACCGCGATGTCCTGGACCGTGACCGCCTCGATCGCCCGGTGGAAGCGCGGCGGCCGTTCGGCGACCGGGCGGCCGGCCCGGAAGAACTCCACCAGCGCCCCGTAGTCGAGGCTGGACACGACGGCCGCAACGAACTGGCCGCCGAGGTACTCCGGGCGCGTGTCGTCGAGCAGCACCGAGGCGGTCGCGTCGGTCATCCGGATCCGCTCGCCGTCGTGTTCGACCAGCTCTCCGGCATGGGCGGCGCGGGCCCACGCGTCGACCGGCTCCGGGGCGCAACCGGCGGTCTCGGCGAGCCTCGCGGCGGTGATTCCGTCGGCGCCCGCGGAGCGGATGGCGGCGAACAGCCCGAGCTCGAGCCCCAGGTAGATCGCCCAGCTCCGGTAGAACCCGCCGAGGCTCTCGGCGAACTCGTCGAAGCGATCGGTGGGCGCCATCGGCGGATTGTCGCATGCTGTCACCGGCCGCCGGCCCGGTCCCGATGCAACGGACCGCCGGCGCGGAGTGTTTCAGGGAGGCGATGGACGAACAGACGCGATCCGGCGACGACGACCTGACCGAACGCCTCGCCACCGACCTCGACGACGGCTTCGAGTCGCTCGTCGGGGTGCACGCCGACCGGCTCTTCTCGATCGCCCTCCGGGTGCTGGGGAACCGGGCCGACGCCGAGGAGGCCGCCCAGGACGCGTTCGTCCGGGCCTACCGCGCGCTGGAGGGATACGAGCCCGATCGGATTCGGGCCTTGCGCCTCCGGGCGTGGCTCGCGACGATCGTCGTCAATGTCTGCCGCAATCGGACGCGGGTGCGGCGCGTCGCGACCACCCAGCTGGCGTTCGAGCCGGGCGCGGAACCGGCGGCCGACCCGCTCGCCCGACGGGACCTGCGCGACACCTGGGCGGCGCTGCTGGCCCGCCTGCCGCCCGCCCAGCGGACGGCGATCGTGCTGCGTCACGTCGACGGCCTGTCCTACGCCGAGATGGCCGAGGCGCTCGGCCGACCCGAAGGAACCCTCAAGGCCCAGGTCCACCGCGGCCTGGCGGCACTCCGCGAGGCGATTCTCGCGATCGAGCGGCGAGACCGCGAGGAGCTGACTGCATGAACCGACACGACGCCCATACGCCGGGCAACGCCACGATCGACCTGGAAACCGTCGAGCGGGCGCTCGCGACACTGGCCGAGCCGGCGCCGCCGATGCTCGCCCACGACGCCCTCGCCGCCGTCGGTTTGGCCGACGACTACGCCACGATCGACTCGCCGATCGGCCCGCTCCGGGTCGCCTGGAACGGCCGCGGCGTCTCCGCCGTCGACGGCGCCCGCGACGACCGTGCCTTCGAGCACGCGTTCCTCGCCCGGACCGGACGGCGAGCGGTTCGCCGGGAGGCACTCCCATCCCGGCTGGCTCGGGCGATCGAGCGGCGGCTGGCCGGCGACCGCCGGGCCCGGATCGAGCTCGACCTCCGCGGAACGACCGAGTTCGAGCAGGCCGTCTGGCTGAAGGCTCTCGAGATCCCCCGCGGCGAGGTACGGCCGTACGGCTGGATCGCCGCGGAGATCGGCCGGCCGCGGGCGGTCCGGGCCGTCGGGACGGCCCTCGGCCACAACCCGATCCCGCTCATCGTCCCCTGCCATCGCGTGGTCCGGAGCGACGGGCTGCTCGGCCAGTACTCGCTCGGTGGGCCGCAGAACAAGCGGGCGATCCTCGCCGCCGAGGGCCTCGACCCCGACGAGTTCGAGTCGTACGCCCGGGCGGGCATCCGGTACCTCGCCTCCGACACGACGAGGATCTACTGCCTTCCGACCTGCCACAACGCGCGGCGGATCACGCCGGCCCACCGGGTCGGATTCAGGTCCGCGGCGGCCTCGGAGGCGGCCGGCTACCGGGCCTGCCGCGAGTGCCGGCCGACGGGAGCGGCGTTCGCCGCCGCCTGACGCCCGGCGGGCGGGTCGGCGTCTGAGGGCCGAGAGTGCTCCGTCCGCGGGTGCTCCGGCCCGCGGCGCCTCTGGTACACTCGCCGCTTGGACCATTCTGCTATGCCAACCGCCCGAGCGCGTCCACCCGCGACGCTGATCTGGGCTGGCATGGTCACCCTCTACCTCGTGTGGGGATCGACCTACCTCGCGATCAGCGTGGCGGTCGAGACGATCCCGTCGTTCCTCATGGCCGGCTCGCGGTTCGCCCTCGCCGGGCTCGTGATGTTCGCCGCGGCGATGGTCCTCCGACGCGGCAGCTTCGCCTGGCCAAGCCGCCGCGAGTGGCGCGACTCGTTCATCGTCGGCGGCCTGCTCATGGGCGGAGGCATGGGCATGGTCGCGCTCGGCGAGGAGACGGTCCCGTCGGGAATCGCGGCGCTGATCATCGCCCTGATGCCGCTCTGGGTGGCGCTCCTCGGCCGGATCTTCTTCGGCGAGCGCCTGCCGGTCGCCGCAGTCGCCGGTATCGCGATCGGCCTTGCCGGCGTGGGGATCCTCGTCGGGCCCTCGAACGACCCGGCCGAGTCGTTCAACCCGGGCGGGATCCTGGCCCTGCTCGTCTCCCCGATCAGTTGGTCCACGGGGTCGTTGTTCTCGGCCCACCGGGCGCGCCTGCCGCGTGATCCACTCGTCGCCACCGCGGCCCAGATGCTGACCGGCAGCCTCGTGCTCGCGGCGATGGCGGCGGTCCGCGGTGAATACGCGACGTTCAGGATCGAGGCCGTGGCGCCCGAATCGCTGCTCGGCTTCGCGTACCTGGCAGTCGTCGGCAGCCTGATCGCCTTCACCGCGTACGTCTGGC
>DASTVH010000273.1:0-15126 GCA_035759195.1 Candidatus Limnocylindrales bacterium | reverse complement strand
GGTCAACGGGGATCGGCTGTACCCGGCGCGGCTCAGCTGATGGCCGCGCCGAGCCGACTCAGGAGTGCGTGGCGGGCAGACTCACGCCTTACCGCCCGAGACACGTATTCATGAGAAGGCGCTGGCTGGAAACGGGCGGGGCAGGGAGGCGGCGGGCGTGGAGTGACGTCGCTCCGTGCCGGCCCGCTGCCCCGTCAGCCGAGCCGCATCGGGTAGAGTCGATCTCCGGCGACCGTCGACCAGGCGAGCCCGTCGCCGGCGGGCATCGGACGGGTCGGGTCGCTCAAGCAGGTGAGCCAGGCACTGGACCGCGCCGGGAAGCGGGCCGCAAGCAGGTCCCGGAGCTCGCGGACGGTCGACCGGTTCCGGGTCGTGGAGCGCAGCACGAGGAGGCCGGCCACCGTCCAGCCCGGCCCGGCCTCCCGCCTGACCGCCGCGACCTTGTCGGCCAGGCCGCGCATCGCGTCGCCGCCGTCGCTGAGCAGGTCGACGACCTCGATGACGGCGATCTCCCGCCGCACCGCCCGCTCCAGCTCGACGTCGATCGATCGGGATCGACGGGCAAGCGGATCGATCGGGCGCTCCGGGCGGGCGACCCAGCCGCCGCCCCGAGCCAGGGCCACGATGAGCTGCTGGCGGCGCAGATGCTCGATGTCGCGGGGCAGGTCCGCTCCGGGCACGGCCTCGAGGAAGGCGGCGATCTGAGCGTCGACGGCGGCGGCGCACGAAGCTAGGGTCTCGAGCGACGCGTGGATGGCTCCGCCGCGCTCGAGCCGGCTCCAGAACGGCTGCGAGACACCCGCCCGGTCGGCTGCCTGCGCCTGGGTCAGGCGGACCGACAGGCGACACTCCCGAAGGCCGATACCGAAACGGCCGGCCAGATAGGCGCTGCGTCGTCGGCCGGCCATCCGGGCCGGGCCGGCGCGGTGGCGCGGCCGAGGGCGCGGCACATCCTTCATGCGCCACAGGATTACCGAGGGCCCTCACCGGGCCGTTGACGCCCGATCATCTCCCGGTTATGCGCTCGGGGCATGCCCGAGGGCCGAACGCCTCGCTCGATGTCGGACGAGGCGGTCGCTAAACCTGCACCGAATAGTCGGAGGCGTGGGGTCGCCGACCGCGCGCGCGGGGCCGGCGCGAGGCGCGCTGGCGCGGCCGGCGTCGCGGCACGTCCTTCATGCACCCCAGGGTTACCGATCGCCCACATCCCGCCGTTGGCGCTTGATCACCGCCCGGTTATGCACCAAGGGGCATAACCGCGGGCCGATATGCCTCGCTCGGGACGGATGAAGCGGTTGCTAAGCCCCGGGGGAATGCGGAAGCATCGGGCGGCGCCGCCGCGCCGCCGCCCCCGCCGCTCCCTCAGAACTGCTCGAGGTAGCGGTCCACCTCCCAGTCGCTGACCTGCGTGCGGTACTCGTCCCACTCGGCGCGCTTCGCCTCGATGTAGTGGGAGAGGATGTGGTCGCCGAGCGCCTCGCCGACGATCGGGTCGTTCTCGAGCTCGCCGATCGCCTCGCCGAGCGTCCCCGGCAGCTCCTTGATCCCCTTCGAGGCGATCGTCGCCGCGTCCATCTCGAAGAGCGACTCCTCGACCGGGTCGCTGAGCTGGAGGCCCTTCTCGACGCCGTCGAGCCCGGCCGCGATCATCACGGCGAACGCCAGATACGTGTTCGAGGACGGGTCGGGGCAGCGGACCTCGGCCCGAGTGCCCTCGATCGACTTGCCCGGGGAGACCTTCGGCACCCGGATGAGCGCCGAGCGGTTCGTCCGGCCCCAGGTCAGGTACGTCGGTGCCTCGTAGCCCGGAACGAGTCGCTTGTAGGAGTTCACGAGCGGCGCGAGGACCGCGGCCATGCCCCGGGCGTGGGCGAGGATCCCGGCCATGTACGAGCGCGCCACGTCCGAGAGCCCGTACGGGTTCGATGCGTCGGCGAAGGCGTTCTTCTTGTCGGCGATCGAGTACAGCGACTGGTGGGTATGCATTCCCGAGCCGTTGATCCCGTGGATCGGCTTCGGCATGAACGTCGCGTAGAGGCCGTGCTGCTGGGCGATCGCCTTGAGGGCGAACTTGAAGGTGATCGCGTTGTCGGCGGTCGTGAGCGCGTCGCTGTATTCGAAGTCGATCTCGTGCTGCCCGACGGCGACCTCGTGATGCGCGGCCTCGACCCGAATCCCGAACGCCTCGAGGGCGTCGACCATGTCCTGGCGGATCTCCTGGGCGAGGTCGGTCGAGAAGTCGAAGTAGCCGGCCTGGTCGTGGGGCAGCGGCTCGATCCCGCCGTCGTCGCCGCGCCGGAAGAGGAAGAACTCGAGCTCCGGGCCGGTATTGACGACGAAGCCCATCTTACGGGCCCTCTCGACCTGGCGGCGGAGGACGCCGCGGGGGTCGCCCGCGAACGGCTCGCCGGCCGGGGTGAACACGTCGCAGATCACGCGGGCGGTCCCGCGCGGCCCGGAGCCCGGCTGCCAGGGGATCTCGGCGAACGTGGCCATGTCGGGCATGAGGTACTGGTCGCTCTCGGCGATCCGGGTGAAGCCCTCGATCGAGGACCCGTCGAACCAGGTCCCGTGCTCGACCGAGCCCTCGAGCTGGTGGATCGGGATCGTCACGGCCTTCACGTGGCCGATGATGTCGGTGAACTGGAGCTGGATGAACCGGATCCCGCTCTCCTTGGCCGCCTTGATCTTCGCGGCGGCGTCGTCGTTGGCCACTGGCCGGACCTCCTTCTCGCGCCCGGCCGCTCCGGGCCGAACACACGGTGGCGCCCGGCCGTCGGCGACGGCCGGGCGGATCGATCGACGTGGCGGCTCAGGCCGCCAGGTCGCTACAGCTCGCTGTAGAGGTAGAACTCGTAGGGGTGCGGTCGGAGCGAGACCTCCTTGGCCCCGAGGCGCTTGAACGCGAGGTGCGTCTCGACGACGTCGGGCGTGAAGACGTCGCCCCGATAGAGGAAGTCCTGGTCGGCCTCGAGTGCGTCGAGCGCCTCCTCGAGCGATCCCGGCGTGCCGGCGATCCCGACCTTCTCCTCCTCGGGCATCTCGTAGATGTCGCGATCGACCGGGGCCGGCGGCTCGATCCTGTTGATGATCCCGTCAAGGCCGGCCATGAGCTGGGCGCTGAACGAGAGGTATGGGTTGCAGGTCGGGTCCGGCGAGCGGAACTCGATCCGGCGCGCGCTCGGCGTCGTGAAGTACGTCGGGATCCGGATGCAGGCCGACCGGTTGCGCTGGCTATACACCAGGTTGATCGGCGCCTCGTAGCCGGGCACGAGCCGGCGGTACGAGTTTGTCGTCGGCGCGGCGAACGCGAGGATCGCCTTCGCGTGCTTCAGCAGGCCGCCGATGTAGTGGCGGGCCGTCTCCGACAGGAGGGCGTAGCCGTCGGCGTCGTAGAAGAGGTTCGTTCCCTCCTCGTTCCAGAGGCTCTGGTGGGTGTGCATCCCCGAGCCGTTGTCGCTGAAGAGCGGCTTCGGCATGAACGTCGCGACCTTGCCGGCGCGCGCCGCGGTCTGCTTGACGATGTACTTGTACTTCAGGACCTTGTCGGCGGTCGCCACGAGGGTCCCGTAGCGGATGTCGATCTCCGCCTGGCCCGGGCCGCCGACCTCATGGTGCTGGACTTCGACGTCGATCCCCGCCGCCTGCATCGCGATGACCATCTGCGAGCGCAGGTCCTGGTACTTGTCCATCGGCGGGACCGGGAAGTAGCCCTCCTTCGGGCGCGGCCGGTGAGCAAGGTTCGAGGCGCCGTTCCGGGAGGAGTTCCACATCCCCTCCTCGGAGTCGATCTCGTAATAGCCCTTGTGGCCGTCCTGCTCGAAGCGCAGCGAGTCGAAGATGTAGAACTCGATCTCGGGACCCCAGTACGAGGTCGTCGCGATCCCGCTCTCGGACAGGAAGCGCTCCGCCTTGCGGGCGATGTAGCGCGGGTCGCGCGAGTATGGCTCGCGGCTGCCCGGCTCGACGACGTCGCACATCAGGACCATCGTCGGGACGTCGAGGGTCGGATCGACGAAGGCAGTCGTCGGATCCGGCATGAGGAGCATGTCGCTCTCGTGGATGTGCTGGAAGCCACGGATGCTGGATCCGTCGAAGCCGATGCCGTCGATGAAGAGGTTCTCGCCGAGCTCCTTGACCGGGACGCTGAAGTGCTGCGCCTGGCCGGGCATGTCGACGAACCGGAGATCGACCATCAGGACGCCCGATTCGCGGGCAAGGGCCATGACGTCGGAGACCGTCGTGGTCGGCGCAGCGACGCCGCTCGGGATCCGCTCCAGGGTGGTCATGCGATCCGACACCTCCTGCCGATCAGCTTCGACTTGTGCATCGCGCACACGTCTGCGGCCGCGTGCCGCTTTCAGCGAGCCTACCACTGGGCAGGGTTGCGATTCAGTAGCCGTCCCACGCGGCATGCTTGGGCATCTTGCACAACGCGATGGAACTAGCCTGACTGCCGGAGAATCCTCGTCGCGAGCCCCAGCGCGAACCGCAGATCGGGGTCGGAGAGATCCCAGCCGCCGAGGCGCTCCAGGCGCCCGACCCGGTAGGCGATCGTGTTGCGGTGGACGCCGAGCCGGGATGCCGCCTCTGCGAGGCTGCCGCTCTCGAGGACTGCCTGGAGCGTGCGGAGCCGCTCCTCCTGGACCGACGCGCGGCCGACCAGGATCGGGGCGAGCAGCTCACGTGCCTGGCGCAGGCCGTCGGGCAGGTTCCGGACGTTGCTGATGAGCAGGTACGCGGCATGCCGCGACGCGCGGGCCACCGGCGGCGGCTCGTCGAGCGACTCGATCGCCTCGAGCGTCGCCCGGGCGGCCGCCTCCTCCGCCGGCCGGACACCGGGCTCCGCGACGGGTCGCGAGACCGCGACCGGCCGGCCGAGGAACGTCGCGATGCGGCCGGCGATCCCCAGCCCCTCCGGGTCGTCCGGCGGCGCCGCGGCCACGAGCCGCAGCTCCAGGCTCTCGCTCGTGCCGCGGAGCGTCAGCCGGCGGGGCGAGGCCAGCAGCCGCAGCTCCGAGCGGGTCTCCTCGCGCGCCGCCACGTCGTCCGGGCGGTCCGCGGCGACCTGCCGGGCGAGGATCACGACCCACGGCGGCCCGTCGGCGGGGAGCGGGTCGCCGCGGCGCGTCTCCTCGCGGGCCTGGCGAACGGCCGCGTCACGCGCCAGCTCGAGCGCGAGCAGGGCGGCGATCCGGTCGGCCGCGATCCGCTCGAGCTCGTTCGGCGGCTCGTCGCCGAGGAGAACGAGCCGCCCGCCGGAGCCCGGTTCGTCTGCGGGGGCGGGGATCGGGACGCGGAGGGCGGCGGCGCCCGGCCGGGCGAGGTAGCCCGCGACCGCGGATCCGGAGCCCGGCAGCTCGGCCGGGGCATGGATCGCGAGTGGGTCCCCGCGGCGGCCCTCGATGACGACCGCCCGGCCGAGGAACGAGCCGATCGCGGCGGCCAGCACGTCGAGCCCCCGCCCGAGCAGTGCGAGCCGGGCCAGCTGACCCTCCAGGTCGGCTGCCCGGCGGTCGAGCTCGGCGCGGCGGTTCACGAGGAAGCCGATGACGCTCCGCTCGAGCGCGACCGGGTCGGCCCGGCCCGCCCGGAACACGGTGACGCCGGCCTGCGCCGCCGCCTCGCCGAGCGCCTCGAGCGCATCGCCGCCGGAGCCGCCTCCGCCGCCGTCGCTCTCGACGAGGACCGCCGCGGGGATCCGGGCCCGGGCGAGGGCGGCGGCCAGCTCGTCGGTCTGGGGCAGGTTCGGGGCGACGACCGCGAGGGCGGGTCCCGGGATGATCGCGAGATCGCCCGCGTCGAGCGCGTCGAAGGCCGGCACCCGCGCCTTCAGGACGCGGACCCACGTCACCTCCCGGTCGAGCCGCTCCTGGTCGAGCGCCGCGGTCCCGACCGGCCGGGCCAGCGGCAGGATCGTCCGGACGAGGTCGCGGAGCTGAGCCATCGGCCGCGACCGGGCCGGCCTATGCCGCGCCGGGGGCGGCTCGGCGCGCGGCGACGAGGTCGTCGAGCAGCCGACCGAACTCCCGCTCGACGTCGACGTAGCGGTCGGAGCGGTTGACGATCGCGAGCTCGCCCGACGGCGTGACCCGGGCCCAGATCCGTCGCCGCGGCAGGTAGAACGTGATCGCGAGGCCCGTGATGAGGGACCCGAAGGCCGTCCAGACGAAGCCCTGGCCGGGATCCTTCTTCGCGATGAGGAGCGTGTACTCGCCGAAGCCCTTCACGCCGACGCTGAAGTCGGTCCCCTCGGCCGGCGCGGCCTCGCCGGCGGCGAGCGCGAGCGGGAAGCCGTCCTCGACGATCGGCGTCCCGTCGGACTCCTCGCCGACGACGCGGTACGGCAGGATCAGGACGACGCCCGTCCCGTCGGTCGCCCGGCGGAGGAGCAGCTGCAAACCGGTCGCCTCGCGGCCCGGCACCGAAACCGTCCCGAACGGCGACCCCGCCGCCTGGTCGTCGAGGGGCACGGGGCCGTCCCACAGCGGCCGGCCCTCGCGGTCGCTGATCAGCAGGTCGATCGCCGGCCCGAAACCGTTCTGATGAAACGTGTAGCCGCCGGCCGCGAGCGGGTCGTTGACCCGGATGACCTTGCGGGCGATCTCGCGGCCGTCCTGGTAGACGGCAAGATCCGTCGTGAAGTCGGTCGCCTGGCCGGTCTCGAAGAAGCCCGGGGCCTCGAACCCCAGGTTCTTCACGAGCAGCAGGCCGGGCGTCCCGATCGGCTGGACCGTGAGCGAGTCGCCCTCGGTCACGATGAGGCCCTGCTCGTCGCCAAACGCCGACGTCACGACGCCCGCGACGAGAAAGAGGATGAGCCCAAGGTGGGTGAGCAGCGTCGCCAGCTTCGTCCAGCGGTTCCGATCGCCGTAGAGATACGTGACGCCGTCGACCTCCGCCTCGCGGACGCCGAAGCGGTGCCGCCGCAGCGTCGTCCGGACCGTCGCCGGGTCGACGCCGCTCATCGCCGCCCGGTCGGGCAGCGTCGGCGTGAAGAACGGGTCGGGCTGGACCACCCGGATCTCCTTCGCCTGGCGCCACAGCCGCGGCGTCCGATCGAGCGTGCAGACGACGATCGAGATGACGAGCACGAGGAGCCCGACCGTGATCCAGGTCGAGGTGAAGACCTGGAAGAGCTGGAGCCGTTCCATCGCGTCGACCACCGACCGGCCGAACACCGGGTCGTACCGGGCATGGATGTCGGCCATCGCGGCCGAATAGTCCGAGGCGGACCGGAAGGCGAAGCCGGGCAGCTGCCGGATCGTCATCCCGACGACGGCGAAGAGCGACAGGATGATGATCTGGACGACCGCGAAGTTGACCGATGTCAGGAGCCGCCACACGACGAAGCCGAGCCGGCTCAGCGGATCTGGCCGGCCGGCGACCGTGGGGGCCCCGATGGTGGCCGCTCGATTGGCGATCGGAAACGCTCCTAGGCCGGGACGGCCGATGCGGGGCGGGCCGGACCCTCCTCCGCGGAGCCTCGCGCCGCCCGCGCGGCCGTGAGACCCCGCTGGAAATCGGCGACGAGGTCGTCGAGGTCCTCGAGCCCGACCGAGCAGCGGAGCAGCCCCGGCGTGATCCCGCTCGCCCGGAGCGTCGCGTCGTCGAGCTGGCGATGGGTCGTCGAGGGCGGGTGGACGACCATCGTGAAGACGCTGCCGAGCGATGCCGTCAGCCGGGGGATCGTGAGGGCGTCGATGAAGGCCTCGCCGGCCGCCCGACCGCCGTCGAGCTCGAACGCGAGCATGCCGCCGCCGGCGCCCAATAGCCGCGCGGCCAGCGCGTGCTGGGGGTGGCTCGGCAGCGACGGATGGAAGACCCGGGTCACACCGTCCTGACGCTCGAGCCAGGCCGCGAGTGCCGTAGCCGTCGCCGAGTGCCGCTCCATCCGGAGCGCCAGGGTCGAGATGCCGCGCAGGACGAGATAGGCGGCCTGCGGCGCCAGCGCCGCCCCGGTGTCGACCTCGAAGGCCCGGATCGGGTCGATCAGCTCACGCGGGCCGCACACCACGCCGGCGAGCGCGTCGCTGTGGCCCGACAGGAACTTCGTCGCGGACTCGACGACCAGGTCTGCGCCGAGCTCGATGGGCCGGCACAGGTAGGGCGAGGCGAACGTGTTGTCGACGATCAGCAATGCGCCGTGGCGATGGGCGATCTCGGCGAGCCCGACGACGTCGGACACGACGATCGTCGGGTTGGCGATCGTCTCGGCGTAGAGGATGCGCGTCGGCGCAGCGGCGACCGCCGCCTCGACCGCGGCGAGGTCCGTCATGTCGACGAAGTCCACAACGATCCCGAAGCGGCCCAGGACGCCGGCGAACTGGGCGTGGGTCGTGCCGTACGACGCCTGGGTCGCGACGACCCGGTCGCCGGCCGATGCGAGGGAGGCGACCGCGGCGTGGATCGCCGCCATGCCGGTCGCCAGGGCGAAGCCGTCCTCGGCCCCCTCGAGCTCCGCGACGACCGAGGCGAGCGCCGCGACCGTCGGGTTATCGATCCGGCCGTACGCGTAGCCGGGTCGCTGCCCGGTCAGGACCTCGCCGAGTTCGGCCGCGTCGTCGCTGGCGAACGTGACTGCGGTGTAGATCGGCACCGACGTCGGTCGCTGGTCGACCCGCGGGACGCGGTGGGCGGCCCGGATCGCCCGGGTCGCGAAGCCGCGGGGCGACGATGCGGCGTCGGGGTCGTGGCGAGGCGGAGGCGCGTCGTGATCCGGCATGGCCGGATGCTACACCGAGTCGTCGCCTCGGCCGCCGACCGCGATCGGGAAACCCATGACCCGGTTCTTGCCGCCCCGCTTCGATGCGTACATCGCCTGGTCCGCGCTGATCATCAGCTCGTCGGCCGTCCGTCCGTCCTCCGGGTAGCTCACGACGCCGACCGAGATTGACGGCTGGATCTGGGCGCCCGGCGTCGAGACGTCGAGCTCGGTGACGCCGATGCGGACCTTCTCGGCGAGGACGTAGGCACCGGTCGGGTCGGTCTCGGGGAGGAGCACGACGAACTCGTCGCCGCCGTATCGGGCGGCCGTGTCGATCCGTCGGACCCGCGTCCCGATCACCTCGCCGACGCCCCGCAGGACCCGGTCGCCGAAGTGATGGCCGAGCTTGTCGTTGATCATCTTGAGCTCGTCGAGGTCCATCATCAGGAGGCAAAAGCCACGGTTCGACCGGGCGCTCCGGGCGATCTCCCGGTCGACCGCGGCGAAGAAGAAGGTCCGGTTGAAGAGCCCGGTGAGCGGATCGATCGTCGAGAGGCGGATCGCGGCGTCGCGGGCCCGCCGCTGCTCGCGGGCGATGACCATCGCGACGTAGGCCAGCAGGACGAGCGCCGTCAGGTTGATCCCGACCGTCGCGATCGCGACCGGCGCGATCGGGTCGGCGCCGGGGACGCCGATCGCCAGGATGTAGCCGAGGCTGGCGACCGCGGCGAGGGCGAACGTGATCCGGGGCGACACGACGAGTGCAGCGCCGCCGACGATGAGCGGGAACGTGAAGAAGAACGGGCTCTCGTCGGCGCCGGTCAGCAGCACGAGCATCGTGGCGAACGTGATCGCCACGCTGCCCTCCACGACGAACTTGGCGCTGCCGAGGGCGCCGGGCGGGAGAAGGTCGTGGACGACGAGGACGAACAGGCCGGCGCTCGCGAGGAGGGCGAAGATCGCCGGCTGCGTCTCGGGCCAGAGACCGGTCACGGCGACGATCGTGGAGGTCGCGAGGATGAAGACCCAGCTGACGATCCGCACGACCCGGTCGTAGGCGCCGGGCGGCACGTCGCCGGGTTCGGCCGGTGCCGGCGGATCGCCGACGACCGCGGCGTATTCGGCGGCCTGGCGATCGCCGTCCTCGAGCTGGCGGCCGAGCGGGAGGGGGCTGCGCCGGCCGATGAGCGGCGGGACGATGACCGCGGCCATGACCGCAAGGTTCGCGGCGACCGCGACCAGGATCAGGGTCATGACGGGCTCGACCGGCACGGATCGGACCTCCCAGGGCGCGCTCGGGACGCCTGGCGCCCCGGTACCGGGCATCTTAGCCGGGTCGGGCGGCGGGCTCTAGCGTGTCCCCCACTGGTAGGACTGTTTCACCATCCGGAGGTAGACGAAAGTCTCGGTCTCGCGGACGCCGTCGATCGTGCGCAACCGTTCGGCGAGGAACCGCAGCAGCCCCTCGTTGTCCTCGCTGACGGTCTCGATGAGGATGTCGTACGAGCCGGCGGTGATGATCACGTAATCGACTTCGGGGAACGTGGCCACCTCCTCGGCGACGGCCATGAGGCGGTTCGCCTCGCAGCGGATCCCGATCATCGCCATCTGCTGGAACCCGAGCTTGAGGGGGTCGGTGACGCCGACGACCTGGAGGATTCCGCGCTCGACCAGACGGTTGGTGCGGGCCCGCACCGCAGCTTCGGAGACGCCGAGATCGGCGGCGATCTGGGTGAACGGCCGGCGGCCGTCGCGCTGGAGATGCTCGATGATCCGCTTGTCCAGCTCGGAGACCTCGTCGCCGGAGCGGCCCGAGGGCCGGGAGCGGCCGGGGCTCATCGGCCGGACCTCACGGGGCAATGCTCGCGGCGGCCGACGGGGCGGCGGGGGCGGCCGGGGCGGCCGAGGCCGATGGCGGCGCCGTCGGCGTACGGGTGGCGATTGCCACGACCGCCCGCTGCTCGAGCGGCCAGAGGAGCGGGTCGATGAGGTCGATGACCTGCTCGGCCTGCTCGCGACGCGCCGAATCCGGCGTCGCGAGGGGTCCCGTCACCGGTCCGAACTCGACGAGGATGTTGAGCCCGACGAACGCATACGGCGGGTCGCCCTGGGCCGGCGGGAGCGTCGGGTCCCAGTCGATCGCCTCGCGAAGCGCGGCGCTGCTGCGAAATTCGCTGATGACCAGCGGCCAGTTCGCCACGTGGGCGTTGATCCGCTTCACGAGCGGTTCGTTCGGTGTGCCGGCGGTCGCGTTGTTGACCGACAGCGGCAGGCTGCCGCTCCGGATCGCAACGAAGATCTCGTCGGCCGTCGCGGGCTCCGTCAGGTGCGGGTCCGGCGTGATCACGGGCGCTGGACGGGCGCTCGGCGCGGCCGTCGAGGGCACGGCGCTGCCGCAGCCGACGACGAGCGCCGAGGCGATGGCAAGGCCCAGCGCGAGGCGGGCCACGTGATTCGAACCTCGCATGACCGGCGCGATGCTAGCACGGGCTTCGCACCGTAGACCTCCCTGACAGAAGTACCGGTCGGGCTGTCGAGATGGCGGACGGGACCGGACGTTCTCAGCCCGACTCCAACTCGCGGAGCACGGGTGCGAATCCCTCGATCGCGGCGAGATCGATCGGGTCGAGGACGAGCTGGACGTGGCCGATGCCCTCGCGGGCGTAGGCTCGAAGCTCGTGTGCCATCCGCTCCGGCGCGCCCTCGAGCGGCGTCACCGCCTGCGCCGTCGACGTGTCGCCCATCGTCCGCCCGGTCCCACCCGGCATCCGGACGTGGACCGCGACCGTCCGCTCGATCTCGGACGGCGGGCGACCGACGTCGGCACATGCGGCGTCGACCTTCTCGCGCAGCGTGGCGACGCCGGCCGGCGAGTTGCCGGTATCGGCGTACCACGCGTTCCACGAATCGACGTGCGGCGCGGCGATCCGGAGCATCCGCTCGCCGATCGAGCCGATCATCAGCGGCGGACCGGTCGGCCGGGGGCCGCGCGGCAGCAGCTCACATTCGCGCGCCTGGTGGTACGTGCCGTCGAAGTCCACCGCGCCCTCTCGGAGGAGGCTTCGGATGATCGTGAACGCCTCCTCGAAGCGGGCGATCCGGTGGTCGAAGGGGATGCCGAACGCCCGGAACTCCGTCTCGTTCCAGCCGGCGCCGAGCCCGAGGATGAGCCGGCCGCCGGAGATCTCGTCGATCGTCGCCGCCTGCTTGGCCAGCACCGCCGGGTTGTGGAACGCGGTGCACGCGACGAGCGGCCCGAACTCGATGCGCGACGTCGACGCGGCGATCGCGGCGAGGATCGACCATGCTTCCCACGGACCGCGGGGTTCCCGGCCCGGCCAGCGGTAGAGCAGGTGCTCGCCGACCCAGACCGAGTCGTAACCGAGATCCTCGACGGCCCGGATCATGTCGAGCAGCTCCGGCCAGCGCACCTCACGCTCGACTTCGGGCAGCTGGACGCCGATCTTCATGCCGCCCAGACTAGCCGCCTTGACGCGGTGATGGATACTCAGGGGGAGTATTTGTTCCCACCACCCGGACGCAGGATGACATGACCGGACAACACGACCATCACGCCGCGGCCGCGGACCCCGCGACACACGCCGGGCCGGGCGATCTGGCGGAGCGCGGTGATCGCGGCGATCACGCCGCGCACGGCGACCATGCGGCGTCCGGCCGAGGAGGCCACGATCGCCACGCCGGCCACTCGGTCGCGATGTTCCGCGACAGGTTCTGGCTGAGCTTCCTGCTGACCCTGCCCGTCATCGCCTGGAGCGAGGACCCGCAGATGTGGCTCGGCTACAGCGCCCCGGCATTCCCCGGCTCGGAGTACCTGCCGGCGGTCCTCGGGACGATCGTCTTCCTGTACGGCGGCCTTGTCTTCCTGCGCGGCGGCGTCGACGAGCTCCGAGAGCGCCAGCCGGGGATGATGACGCTGATCTCCCTCGCGATCGTCGTCGCCTTCGTGACGAGCTGGGCGGGCACGCTCGGCGTGCTCGACATCGAGATCTGGTGGGAGCTGGCGACGCTCGTCACGATCATGCTCCTGGGCCACTGGCTCGAGATGCGTTCGATCGCCCAGGCCCGCGGCGCGCTCGCCGCCCTCGCCGAGCTCCTCCCCGACACCGCGGAGCGCGTCGCCGGGGACGGGACGATCGAGACCGTCCCGCTGGCCGCGCTGGCGGCCGGCGACGTCGTCCTCGTCCGGCCCGGCGGCCGCGTCCCCGCCGACGGGATCGTCGACGAGGGTACGGCCGACGTCGATGAGTCGCTGATCACCGGCGAATCGCGGTCGATCCCCAAGGAGCCGGGCGCGAGCGTCATCGGCGGATCGGTCGCGGCCGGCGGCAGCCTGCGGATCCGTCTCACGGCAGTCGGCGAGGCGACCGCCCTGTCGGGCATCGTCCGGATGGTCGCCGACGCCCAGGCGTCGGCGTCGCGGGCACAGGCGCTCGCCGATCGGGCCGCCGCCCTCCTCTTCTACGTCGCGCTCGGTGCTGGCGCACTCACGCTCGCCGCCTGGTGGCTGATGGGCGATCCCGAAGGCGCGCTCGTCCGGACGGCGACCGTCCTCGTCATCGCCTGCCCCCACGCGCTCGGCCTGGCGATCCCGCTCGTCATCGCGATCTCGACGTCGCTCGGGGCGCGGAACGGGCTGCTCGTGAAGGATCGCCTCGCGCTCGAGCGGGCGCGCGAGCTCGACATCGTGATCTTCGACAAGACCGGCACGCTCACCAGGGGCGAGCCGGCAGTGACGGCTGTGGTGCCGGCGGGCGAGGCTCGGGGGCCCGACGCGGACGGCCTGCTCGCTCTCGCGGCCGCGGTCGAGTCCGACTCGGAGCATCCCCTGGCCCGGGCGATCGTCCGGGCGGCGGCCGACCGGGGGCTCGCCGTGCCCGCGGCGACCGGCTTCGAGGCGCTGGCCGGTCGCGGGGCGCGGGCCTCTGTCGAGGGTCGCATCGTCGCGGTCGGCGGTCCGCGGCTGCTCGCCGACGGCGCGCTCGACCCGCTCGCCGGCACGGAGCCGCTCGCCGCCGAAGGGGCGACCGTCCTTCATGTCGTCGACGACGGCAGGGTCGTCGGGGCGATCGGGCTGGCCGACGAGATCCGCCCCGAATCCGCCGAGGCGGTCCGGCGGTTGCACGAGCTGGGCGTCGGCGTCGCGATGATCACCGGCGATTCGCGGGCCGTCGCGGACTCCGTCGCCCGACGGCTGGGGATCGACGAGGTGGCTGCCGAGGTCCTGCCGGCCGACAAGGCCGCGGCGGTTCGCGGCTTCCAGGAGGGCGGTCGGCGGGTCGCGATGGTCGGCGACGGGGTCAACGACGCTCCGGCGCTCGCGACGGCCGACGTCGGCATCGCGATCGGCGCCGGGACGGACGTCGCAGTCGAGTCGGCCGGGATCGTCCTCGTCCGGAGCGATCCCCGCGACGTCGTCGGGGCGATCGCGCTGTCCCGGGCGACCTACCGCAAGATGGTCGAGAACCTCGTCTGGGCGACCGGCTACAACCTCGTCGCGATCCCGGTCGCCGCCGGCGTCCTCGTCCCGTGGGGGATCGACCTGCCGATGGCCGCCGGCGCGGTCGCGATGAGCCTCTCGACGATCATCGTCGCGGCGAATGCCCAGCTCCTGCGGCGGGTCCGCCTGCGGTCCGATCCCGCCTCGGCCGGCCGAGCGGGGCCGACAGGGCACCGACGGCCTGCAGAGTCGTCCTGACCGGCGGTCCGGGAGGAGCCAGGGCGGTCTGACGCCGGCGAGACGCGCGGTCGTAGAATCCCGGCAATTCGAACCGGTGTACCGCGCGGGTGGCCTTTCCGTGGATGGCTCATCGGGGCACGTGATCGGCCGGGATCCCGAGCTCGCCTTCATCGACGCGTTCATTGCGACGGCGGCGGGCGGAACCGTGGCGCTCGTGATCGAGGGTGTCGCGGGGATCGGCAAGACGACCCTCTGGGAAACGGCCCTGCGCATCGCCCGAGACCGGGGTTGCGAAGTCCTGGCGACGCGGGCGACCCAGTCCGAGACCGCGCTGTCGTTCGCCGGTTTGATCGATCTGCTCAGCCGGGTCCCGGACGAGACCCTGGCTCGCCTGCCGGCCCCGCAGCGTCAGGCGCTCGAGGTCGCGCTCCTGCGTCGTGAGGCCGAGCAGGCTGTGGACTCCGGCGCCATCTCTGTCGCGTTCATCAACGTGATCCGGGCGGTGGCCCGGCAGCGAACCGTCCTCATCGCGGTCGACGACCTCGCATGGCTCGACGGACCGTCCGCGCGGGTCCTCGAGTTCGCCCAGCGCCGGCTCCGCGACGAGCCGGTCGGCATCCTCGCGACCGACCGGACCGGCGGAGGGATCGCCGATCGGACCGAACGCGCGCTCGGCCCCGACCGGACTCGGCGACTCACCGTCGGGCCGGTCTCGATGAAT
>DASTVH010000272.1:0-3947 GCA_035759195.1 Candidatus Limnocylindrales bacterium | reverse complement strand
CGGGACGGGGATCGGGGGCGCGCTCATCGCCTTCGGTCACCGCGAGGGCTACGAGGGCTGGGTCGGGCTCGCGGCGGCGTTCGCGGTCGGGGCGTTCGCGGCGCTCGTCGCGTTCATCCTCGGCGGGCGGATGGCGGTGGGAACGTTCCGCTCGGCCGCCGCGTCGGCCGCCGGCGCCCGGGTGCCGGCCGGCGAGGCGCCGGCCGCCGAAGCCCTTGCCGCCGCACCGCTGCCGCTTTCCTCTCCAGGAGAACGGGAATCGGCCGGTTAGAGCGTTGGCGCAGCGCTCCTCTCCCTCCCGGTGGAAGTCCGCACGCTTCTCGGCCCGGGCGGCCGGTTTTCGGGGTGAACGCCTGAGTCAGTCCTCCGTGAGAGGAATCTCGACGGGCTCCGGCAGGAGCGGCACCGAAGCCAGGGCTGGGCCCGCCGGACCGTGCCCGGTCGGCCGGAAGGCCACCGTCTCGACGTCGCGCAATCGAAGGCGCACGGCGTCGCCGATCCGCAGCCGGCGAACCGCCGGACCCGCCTCGCACCACAGCCGGAGGCCGTCCGCCGCCTCGACCTCGAGCAGGATCTCGGACCCGGCAAAGCGTCGCCGCACGACCCGCCAGGCGCCGCCGTCGGCGGGCCCGTCGGCCGCCTCCTCGAGCTCGATGTGCTCGGGCCGCACGACCGCCATCGCCCGGCCCTCCATCCGGGCCGAATCGCCGACGAGCCGCAGTCGCCCCAGCCGCGTCCCGGCGTAGCCGCCGGCGCACTCGGCGTGGACGAGGTTGCTCGTCCCGACGAACGTCGCCACGAACGGCGAGGACGGCTCGCCGTAGACCGCCTCGGGCGCGCCGACCTGCTCGATCCGGCCGCGGACCATGATCGCCATCCGGTCGCCGAGCGTGAGCGCCTCGTCCTGATCGTGGGTCACGAGCACCGCGCTCGCACCGGCGCCGCGAAGGATCTCGCGGAGGTCGCCGCGGACCTGGGTCCGCAGCGCCGCGTCGAGGTTCGAGAATGGCTCGTCGAGGAGCACGACGTCCGGCCGGGGGGCGAGCGCCCGGGCGATCGCGACTCGCTGCTGCATCCCGCCCGACAGCTCGTGGGGCATCCGCTCGCCGGCGCTCGGCATGCTGACGAGCTCGAGCAGCTCCGCGACCCGGAGCGCCCGATCCGGGTCGCGCCGGATGCCGTAGGCGACGTTGTCGGCGACGGTCAGGTGGGGGAAGAGGGCGAAATCCTGGAAGACCATCCCGATCCGGCGACGCTCGGGGGGCACCATGCCGCCCGGTCCGGCGACGCGCCGGCCGGCGATCTCGATCGTGCCGGCGTCGGGTGCCTCGAGGCCGGCGATGAGCCGCAGGAGCGTCGTCTTGCCGCAGCCCGACGGGCCCAGGACCGTCAGCATCTCGCCGGACCGCAGTTCGAGATCAACGCCGTCCACCGCGATCACCGGGCCGTACGTCCGCCGCAGGCCGGCGACGCGGAGGGCCGGAGGCGGGGTCGGATTCGCTGCCGGGCCGCTCATCGGCCGTCCTCGCGCAGGAGCACCGCGACCGTCCCGGCCGACAGCACGAGCAGGATCGCCGCGGGCCCGACCGCCCGCGAGTAGATCCCCTCGCTCGTCGTGCTCCAGATCTCGGTTGCGAGCGTGTCGAACCCGATCGGTCCGAGGATCAGGGCCATCGGCAACTCCTTGACGACGCTGAGGAAGACGAGAGCGACGCCGGCCACGACGGCCGGGCGCAGAAGCGGCAGGGTCAGCCCGGCGAACGCCCGGACGGGCCCGTCGCCGAGCGTTCGACCGGCCTCCTCGACGCGAGGCCCCATCCGAAGGAGGGTCGCCCGGATGGGCCCAATCGCCTGGACGAGGAAGCGGATGGCGTAGGCGAGGATGAGGAGGGCGAGCGTCTGGTAGAGCGCCGGGACCGCCGACGTGGCGAGGAAGACGAGGGCGAGGGCGACGACGATGCCGGGCAGGGCGAACGACGCGTACGACGCGCGCTCGACGAGCGGCCCGAGGCGCGAGCGGTAGCGGGCGAGGAGCAGGGCGACCGGCACGGCGAGGACACCGGCGAGCGCGGCCGCCGCCACGCTTGTCACGAGCGACCCCGCGATCGCGTCCACGCCGACGCTGAACGTCGCGCCCTGGTCGAGCGCCCGGACGAGCCAGTAGGCGATCGTCGCGACCGGCACGCCGAGGCCGAGGGCGACGACGAGGGCGAGGAACCCGACAGCCGGCCAGCGCCAGCGTCCGAGCCTGACGAGCGCGACCGGACGGCGGGCCGGCCGGCCCCCGAAGTCGCGCGCCCGGCGTCGCATCCGGCCCTCGCCCCAGGTGACGGCGAACGTGAGGGCGACGAGGCCGAGGGCGAGGATCGCGGCGAGCGAGCGGTCGAACGTCGCCCGGTACTGGAGGTAGATCGCCCGGCTGAAGCTGTCGAACTGGAGCAGCGAGACGGCGCCGAAGTCGGACAGCGCATAGAGCACCGCGAGGAGCGTCCCGGCCGCGATCGCCGGCCCCAGCAGCGGGATCGTCACCCGCCGGAACGCCGTGCGCCGCGTATCGCCGAGCGTCCGGGCCGCCTCTTCGATCGCCGCGTCCTCGCGGAGCATCCCCGCCCGGACGGCGAGGACGACGTACGGATAGCTGGCGAGCACGAGCACGATCGCCGCCCCGGGCAGGCCGTAGATGTCGGGGAGGCGATCGACCCCGAGCGGTTCGAGAATCGACTGGACGGCGCCGCGCGGACCGAACGCCGCGACGAACGCGAACCCGAGCACGTACGAAGGGATCGCGAGGGGAACGATGGTCAGGACCGTCCACCAGCGCCGCCCTGGCACGTCCGTGCGCGTCGTCAGCCAGGCGATCGGCAGGCCGATGAGGATCGTCCCGGCGCCGACGACCGCGGCGAGCACGATCGTCGAGACGAGCACGCCGACCGTCCGCGGCCGGAGGATGAAGGCGAGTGCGTCGGCCTCGGTGCCGGCCGCCCGGATGAAGAGGTAGACGAGGGGCAGGATCGAGAGCGCCGCGACGGCGACCCCGATCGCGACGAGTGGCAGGGGCGGGCGGGCGGCGGGCACGAAGCGACGCGCCAGGGCCGGGAGGCCCGGGCGCGCCACGGGGGCGGGTCGGAAGACGTCGGTCAGAGGACGCCGGCCTCCTGCATGAGCTCGAGCGTACCCTGCAGGTCCGAAAGATCGGACAGGTCCAGGTCGGCCGACTCGATCTCGTCGAGCGGGATCAGGCGGTCGTCGGCCGGGATGCCATCGACGAGCGGGTACTCGAAGGTCTCTTCGGCGAAGTAGATCTGGCTTTCGTCCGAGAGCAGGTACTCGACGAAGGCAAGGGCCGCGTCGGGGTTCCCGGACGTCGTCAGGATCGCGGCGCCCGCGACGTTGACGAGCGAGCCGGGATCGCCGCCGGGCAGGAAGTGGTTGCGGACCGGGAGGTCCTCGCCCTGTTCGGCGATGGCCTCGAGCAGGTAGTAGTGGTTGATGAACGCGACCGCGACCTCGCCCGACGCCACGCCCTCGAGCGCCTGGGAGTTCCCCTCGTAAACGCGCGGTTCGTTCGCCTGGATGCCCTCGAGCCAGGCCCGCGCGGCGTCGTCGCCCTCCAGGACCCGGAGCGCCGTCACGAACGTCTGGAGCGAGGCGTTCGATGGCGCCCACCCGATCTTCCCCTTCCAGGCCGGGTCGGTGAAGTCGAGGATCGAGTCGGGCAGGTCCGCCTCGGAGAGGGCGCGCGAGTCGTAGGCGACGACCCGTGCCCGGCCGGAGACGCCGACCCATACCCCGTCAGGCGAGCGGAAGCGCGGATCGACCCTGTCGAGTGTCGACTGCGGCAGGACCGCGAGCCGGCCCTCCTCGGCGAGCGCCCCGAGCGCACCGCCGTCCTGCGAGAAGTAGACGTCCGCTGGGGACGCGTCGCCCTCCTCGAGGATCGTCGCGGC
>DASTVH010000271.1:0-6792 GCA_035759195.1 Candidatus Limnocylindrales bacterium | reverse complement strand
CGGTGGTGCGAGAGCTCGAGGTGGAAGGCGCCGGGGAAACGCTCGGCGAGGACGGCGGCGGCGGCCTTCGCGCCGGGCCGATCGCCGGCCCGCAGCCGCCTCGCGATCTCGCCCTCGCGACAACCCGACAGCGCGATGAGGCCCTCGGTGTGGTCGGCCAGGAGCGCCTGGTCGAAGCGCGGCACCGCCTTGGTTCCGGCCAGGTTCGCTCGCGAGATCAGGCGGCAGAGGCTCCTGTAGCCGGACACGTCGCGGGCGAGCAGGACGAGATGCGGGCCGCGCTGCCGCTCGCCGATCCCGCGGTGGTCCTCCTTGACCGGCTCGCGATGGCCGGGCAGCCGAGCTCGCTCGGGCCGGGGCCGATCGGGGCGGCCCTCGAACGCCGCGGACCCTTCGCCGGCGTCGCCGAGCCGCAGGCCCCGCCCGGCCTCGGACGGTCGCCGCCGGCGACCGCCGCGCCGGACCGGGCGGCGAGCCGGGACGACGATCCGGTCGGGGTCGGGGACGAGCGGGTCGCGCAGCTCGATCTCGGTCCCGATGACCGGCCGGATGCCCGCCGCCTCGGCCGCCGAGGCGAACCGGACGACGCCGTAGAGGCCCTGATGGTCGGTGACGGCGAGCCCGCTCAGGCCCAGCTCGACCGCCCGCTCGACGAGGTCGTCGGGCGCCGACGCCCCGTCGAGGAACGAGAAGTTCGTGTGGCAGTGGAGCTCGGCGTAGGGTGCCATCGGGATCGACAATGATAGAACAAATGTTCTAGAATGAATGCCACAAAATTCGTCACGGAATCACGAAACACAATCGACCGATCCGGCGTCTCACCGGCATGCGAGCACCAGCCCAGAGCCTCATCGTCGCGACCCTGCGGACCGCCGCCATGGTCGCGCTGGCGTTGCTCCTGATCATGGGCCTCCTCCCGGTGCTCGCGGCACAGGCCGCCGGAGGCGGCTGAACGTCAAACGTCTCGCGCCTGGGGGCTCGGGACGATCGGGCGACGACGATCGCGAGGGTCGGCGTCGACCCCGCCGGCGCCTGGTGAGCGGGCAGACCGGCACAGGACCCCGTCGTGCTGGGGCGCGACGGGGTCCTGCCATGTCCGCCCCGGATTCCGGCGTCTCCGGCGCGCACTCGGGAGGCTCGGTAGGATGGGGCGTCATGCTTCCCCGACCCCTTCGCGCCCTGCTCGTCGGCGCCGTGCTCGCGGCGAGCGCGTGCGCCGCGAACGACGCGACCTCGAGCCCGGCGGCATCGCCGGCCGCGTGGCCGACCGCCGGATCCCCGGCGCCGCCCTCGACGGAACCGAGCCTCACGCCGGTCCCCAACGGCTCGCCGTCGCCCGCCGACTCCGGCGGAGGGCCGGGAACGGTCACCCAGACCGAGACGGAGTGGGGCCCGATCTGGGACGCGCTGCCGGCCTCGTTCCCGCGCTTCCCCGGCTCGGCTCCGACCGACCCGATCGGCGAGCCGGTCAGCGGCTCGTTCGCAATCCCCGCCGGGCCCGAGGAGGCCGCCGAGTTCATGCAGTCGGCGCTGGAGCTGGCGGGCTACAGTACGGAGGCGTTGTCCGGACCGTTCGAGGACGGCAGCTACGTCATCGATTCGGTCGGCCCGACGACGCTCGACTGCCGGGTCCAGACCCGGCTGACGCCGCTGTCGGGGACGACGCGGATGACCGTGCTCTACGGGACGGGATGCCCGATCGAGTGAAGGAGCCGAGCGGATGAACCCTCGCTTCCGTGACATCGCCGGTGCGATCCTTCTCACGCTCGCGCTGGTCGCCGGCGTGGTCCTCCTCGTCCTGGCGTCGGCCTGAACCTCGTCCCGGCGGGCCCGGGATCCGCGCTCGAATCCGGGCGGGAAACCACGCAACGCGGACGAGGCGTCGAGCGTCTATCGTTGTGTCGATCGGCGATGACGGATCGATCGCAAGTGGGGGTTGTTGCTCGTGCAGATTTCCCGGCCCCGCGACCTCGGTCCGCTGATCCTCGTCGTCGGCCTGTTCCTCGTCCTGCTCATCGTCACCCTGGTCGTCGGCGCCCCGCAGCGCTGAGGTGCGGCGGCGGAGGCCCGGCGCCGCCGATCAGTCGAAGAGGCGTTCGAGGTGCCAGGTGCCGCTCGTCCGGTCGTGGTAGACGAGCGCCAGCCAGCGACCGCCGACGACCTTGAAGTAGTCGCGCTCGATCGGCTCCCGCCACCAGGCTTCGGCGACCCGCCAGCTGTTGCAGACCTCGACCGGCTCGCGGCGACCGTTCCAGCGGATCGCCACGAGGCGGCCGGCCCCGTCGAGCTCGGCCTCGATCGGCGGATGAGCCCGGAGGAGGCGGGTCATCGGGCGGGGACGCTTACGGCCGCCACGTCCAGCGGGCCTCGGCAAGCGGCGCGTCCGGATCGGCGAGCGCGACCCGCCTGACCCGGTCCTCCCCGAACGTCAGCGCGAGCCGGGCCAGCTGCCAGCCGAGCCTGGCGTTGCGGGCCGCCTGCGGGACGAAGAGCGGAAGCTGGTGGCCGACGGCCGGCTCGACGCCGGCGAGCTCGAGCTCGAGACGGCCGACCGGCGCCGGAGGCGGCGTCCGTTCGAGCCTGGCGAACAGGAGCCGCTCGATCGCCTCGGGTTCGGCCGTCGGCTCCGGGAAGCGCTGGTCGACGGCCAGCTCCGGCGGCGTCCCGGCCCGGGCGAACGTGAGATCGAGCGAGAGCCGCAGGTGGGCCCGGGCGGCGGCCGTGCCCCGGGCGGCGAGCTGGTCGGCGAGCGTGCCGGCGAGGCGGTGGAGGACGAACCGCAGCGCGTCGAGCTCGGCGACGGCCGGCTCGATCGGGAGGGCGAGGACGAGGCGCTCCGGGGCCCGCCGGGGGCGGAACGGGGCGACCTCCTCGCCGCGGGCCCGGGCGTGGAGCAGCTCGCCCTCGCCCCCGAAGCGAGCGACGAGCGCCGAGCGGGGCAGCTCCGCGACCGCCCCGATCCGGCGCAGGCCGAACCGCCGGAGGCGGGCCTGGACGTCCGCGTCCGGCGTGAGCAGCGACGCCGGCAGCGGGGCGAGGAAGGCGGCCTCGCCGCCGGGCGGGACGATCCGCGGCTCGGGCGGCGTCGCGTGGCCGGCCGCGACGGTCGCCGCGAAACGGGTCCCGGCGATCCCCGGCCGGGGGGCGCCGGGCAGGATCGGGGCGAGCTCGGCGACGAGGCGCCCGACGAGGGCCGGCTCGTCGCCCCAGAGCCGCTCGAGGCCGTCGACCTGGACCTCGAGGAGGCCGAAGGCCGGATTGGCCTGGTCGGTCGTGCCGGCCAGGCCGGGGCTGAAGCGGGCGAGCGCCTCGAAGGCGGCCTCGACCGCCGCGGCGTCGGCTTCGGGCTCCGGATCGAGGAAGGCGGCCTCAGGGGCGAGCCGGTGCGCGCTCCCGAGCGGGATCCCCCGGCGGACGCCGAGGGCCCGGGCGGCCGGGTCGGCGTCGACGACCGTCCCGTCCGTCCACGGCTGGCCGCCGAGGACGACCGGCCGGTCCGTCGGGAACGAGTCGGAGCGGCGGGCCCGGGCGAGCCGGAGCGGGAGGTGGGGCCAGTAGAGGTGGAGGAGTCGCATCGGTCGGGGTCCGTTCAGGGGAGCCGGTGGGGGCGGCGGGAAGGTCGCTGCGACCTTCGGTGAGGAGGTCGTCGCGGGCGAGGCAGCGGTCGCGCTCCCCGCCCTCGGCGTAGAGGATCCGGAGCTCCGTTCTGCGCCCCGGCGGCCCGAACCGGTTGCGCGCGACCGTCACCTCGGTCCGCTGGCCGACGACGTCCCGGCCGAGCCTGATCCAGGATCGGCGGGCGAGCTCGAGACGGAGGCCGGTCGCCTCGGCGACCGCCGTCGCGAGACCGTTCGTCAGGCCGGGTGGCTCGAGGGCGACGAGGAGCGTCTCGGAGCGGCGGGCGAGCGCGGCCAGCCGTCGCAGCCGGTCCGCGACCCGGGCCGGCGACGTGCCCGGCTCCGGACGGGGCGGCAGGTCGACGACGAGCAGATCGACCGATCGGCCGGCGAGGAGGGCGCCCGCGATCGAGAGGCCCTCGTCGAGCGTTTCGGGCGTGAGGACGACGAACCAGTCGAGGTGGACGCCCCGGGCGACGGCCTCGACCGGGTCGAGCGCTCCGGCGAGGTCCAGCCAGGCGACGATCGCGCCGTCGGCCTGGGCCTCGGCGGCGAGCCGCAGGGCGAGCGTCGTCTTGCCCGAGCTCCCCTCACCGCGGAGGGCGACGCTGGCGCTGCGCGGCAGGCCGCCCGGCCCGAGGATCGCGTCGAGCGCAGGGAAACCGGTCCGGACGATCCGCTCGACCGTCCCGCCGGCCTCCGGCTCGCGGTCCGCCGGAAGAGGTGCCGTCGCCAGCGCTCCGACGACCCGCGGAGCTGCCGCGCCCCATCGCGTCTGGAGGGACGCCAGAGCAGCCGACACGTCCGGGGAGAGAGCCGCCATCAGGTCGGATGATAGAACAGATGTTCTATTGTGGCAATGGCCCACTTCCCGCTGTCGTGTCTACCAGTGCCGTGAGAACTGGTACATCGATGCGACGACGCGGGGCCAGCCGGACCACGCTCGACCGTCATCCTCACCAGTGCTCCAGGCGCTCGAGGGACCGAACCGCCCTCGATTCCCGGCCTACCGGTGCCCAGGGCCCTGGTAGGGGACGAACGCCGTTGGGGGCCGGCGGCCGGCCTGGCGATCGGTTTCGTTTGTCCCTACCAGTCCTGTGAGCGCTGGTATGCACCGGTGTACTCAACCGGGAGCTGGCTCCACGCTGGACCGCACGGATTACCAACCCCGTGAGCACTGGTAGCAACAAAGTGCCTCGATCCCACGGGCATACCAGTCGCCTGGGCACTGGTAGAAACAAACGGGGCATCGGCGAGGGCCGAGTCGGCGCCTACGGCAGGGCGACCGCCGCCAGCCCCACGCCGATCCCCGCCAGGCCCAGCCACTGGGCCGGCCGGAGCCGCTCGCCCCAGAGCGCGACTGCGACGATCACCGCGACGACGGGTCCGAACGAGCTGGCCAGGCCGACGATCCAGGTCGGCGCCAGCTCGAGCCCGATCGCGAACGCGATGAAGCCGACGATGTCGAGGATTCCGGCCACGCCCGCCGCGGCCATCCCCCGCCAGGAGCGCGGCGCCGAGGCGGCGAGCAGCGTGTCCGAGCCGCGCGGCCGGACCACCGTCACGACCGCCAGCACGGTCCAGATCGAGCCCGCGTTCGCGATCCGCGAGATCAGCAGCACCGGCAGCCATCCGGCGATCCCGATCGGCGTCGCCATCCCGACCGTCACGAGCGCGAACAGTGTGAGCGCGACGAGCGAGAACGCGACGCCCGGGCCGACGAATCGCGTCCCTCGCCAGCCGCCGTCGAAGACGACGCCGGTGAAGATCACGCCGAGCGTCGCCACCGCCGCGCCGACCGCCTGGAGCGGAGTCAGCGTCTCGCCGCGGAGGACGACGGCGAGGACGACCGTCAGGCCGCCGTAGGCCGCGACGACCGGCGACACGACCGCAAGCGGCCCGATCCGGAGCGCGGTGAAGAACGACAGGTAGGCGCCTGCCGCCATGATCCCGAAGACGGCCGAGGCCGCGATCACCAGTGGATCGCTCGGGAAGCGCACGCCGAGGGCGATCGCGACGGCGATCGCGACGACGAGGCTCGTCAGCTGGGCGATCGCGACGACCCGCAGGCTGCCGAAGCGGCGGCTGCCGATGGCCGCCATGACGTCGGTCGAGCCCCAGCACAGGGCGGCGATCAGTCCGTAGTCGAGTCCGAGGGGCACGCCCGAAGGGTACGGGCCGCTACCCTGCCGCGGCGGGCGGTTCGGTCGGGCGGGACAGCCAGTGCTCCCAGCGGAGGTACTCCGCAGTCGGGACCCAGCCACGTTTGAGAGACGGCGAGCGCTTGTCGAGCAGCGGATGACCGACGGGGATGATCCCGACCGGCGCGAACTCGGGCGGGATCCCCAGGAGGGCCCGCACGCCGCCGAGGTCGTCCGCGCCGGCGAATCCGGCCGCGAGGCCCTCGTCGACCGCCGCGAGCAGCAGGTTCTCGACCGTGCAGCCGATGTCCATCCACCAGTACGGGATCGGCCATTCGATCGGCGAGCCGTCGGCCTGCAGCTTGTCGGGCTCGGCGTAGCGGTCGCGGTAGACCTTCTCGCTGACACATGGCACGAACTGGACCGGGGCCGCCGAGATCCAGCGCCCGAACCCCTGCTCCTCGTAGAAGTCGTCACCGCCCAGGACGCCGAGCTCACGGCGGCGTCCGGGTTCGGTCACGACGATGAGCCGCTGGCCCTGGCTGAAGCCGGCGCTCGGCGCCCGCTGGGCGATCGCGGCCATGCGCTCGATCACCGTTCGCTCGATCGGCCGATCGGAGAAGCTGCGGACCATCCGGCGGCGCCGGACCACCTCTCGGAATTCCACGGGTCGGCTCCTTCGGGGAGGGCGGATCGCGAGGATGTCTCTGCTACACTCTGGCACCGGTCGGCGCCCCGTGCCGCCCGCTCCCGTGGGGATGTAGCTCAGCTGGGAGAGCACCGCGTTCGCATCGCGGGGGTCAGGGGTTCGAGTCCCCTCATCTCCACCACCCCATCGGCGTCCTGAGCGCCTCCTCTCCCTCAGACTGGGTATCGGCGGTCGAGTCGCGAGATGCTGGCCCACGATCCCGAGCGGCAACCGGACCTCGCCCCGCGTCCGTGCCCGTGCCATCCTCCGGAGACCAGGAGCGAGGAGCCCCATCATGTTCGCCGACCCCGTCGCCGCGCCGGAGGCCTACCGCCAGTCCCTGCTG
>DASTVH010000270.1:0-8130 GCA_035759195.1 Candidatus Limnocylindrales bacterium | reverse complement strand
GGGGCTGTGGGCCGCCTTCCTCGCCGCCTGCCGGGCGGGCCGGGCGGTCGCGGGACGCGGTTCCTAGAGCCGGCCCGCGTCGATCACGCGCTGGAGGAACTGGCGCGTCCGCTCCTGGCGCGGGTTGCTGAACATCTCGGCCGGCGTCCCTTCCTCGAGGATCCGGCCTGCGTCGAGGAAGCACACGCGATTCGCGATGTCCCGGGCGAAGCCCATCTCGTGCGTGGCAATCACCATGGTCATGCCACCGGCGGCCAGCTCGCGGATCACGTCGAGGACCTCGGCGATGAGCTCCGGGTCCAGCGCGCTCGTCACCTCGTCGAGGAGCAGGAGGTCCGGCTGCATCGCCAGTGCCCGGACGATCGCCACGCGCTGCTGCTGGCCGCCCGAGAGCTGATCCGGGAACGCCAGCCGCTTGTCGGCGAGGCCGAAGCGCTCGAGGAGGACGGTCGCTTCGCGCTCTGCATCGGGACGCGACCGCCCGAGCGCCTTCCGCGGCGCCAGGGTCACGTTGGCAAGGACCGACATGTGGGGGAAGAGGTTGAACGCCTGGAACACGATCCCGATTCGGCGTCGGATCCGGTCGACGTCGACCCCCCGGGCCGTGATCTCGTCCCCCTCGACGACGATCCGCCCGGCGTCGATCGGCTCGATCAGGTTGATGCATCGCAGGAGCGTCGACTTCCCGCTTCCGGAGGAGCCGATGAGGCAGACGACTTCGTGTTCGGTGACCGTCAGATCGATCCCTCTGAGCACCTCGTTTCGCCCGAACGCCTTGTACAACCCGTCGATCCGCAGCGCCTCACGCCGCCGTTCGTTCGTCATCGCGCGCCACTGATCGACGTCGACGTTCCGACGAGTGCCTCGCCCCGACGGCCCTGCCGCGCCAGGAGCCAGTCGGTGAAGCGCGCGAGCGGGATGGTGACGAGAAGGAAGACGACGGCCACTGCGACGTAGGGCGTGAAGTTGAAGCTCGCAGCCTGCTTGATCTGGGCGGTCCGGAAGATCTCGACGACCCCGATGAAGGAGACGAGGACGGTGTCCTTCTGGAGACCGATGAAGTCGTTCAGGAGCGGCGGGATCACCCGACGGATTGCCTGTGGCAGGACGACGTAGCGGAGCGACTGCCATCGCGACAACCCGAGGGACCTGGCCGCCGCGTCCTGGCTCGGATGGACCGACTCGATCCCGGCTCGATAGACCTCCGAGACGTACGCCGAATACAGGAGCGTGAGCGTCACGATCGCCCAGAAGAACGGCTCGTTCGGAAGGCCCGGCAGGCGAAGGGCCGGTGCGCCGAAGCCGAGCGCGAAGATGATGAGCACCCCCGGGACTGCCCGGAACACGTCGACGTAGATCGTCGCGAGCACCCGAAACGGAAAGAACGCCGGCCCCGGCAGGCTGCGAAGGATCGCCAGGACCAATGCGAGAACAAGGACCAGGCCCTCGGCGATCAGCGCGAGCTGGACGTTCTTCAGGAAGGCCGGGACCACGTCGGCCCACGCGTCAGCGAACCGCTCGGCATCGAGGAATGACCGCTGGATCTCGGGCCATCCGGGTGAGTTGACGATGATCGTGCCGAGGAGGCCGAAGACCACCAGAGTGCTGGCGAAGGCGATCCACGAGGATCGCCGGCCGTCCGAGGGACGGCCGCCGCTGCGTTCGGGCCGGCGCGGACCCATCGTCGAGTCCGCCTCGAGGTTCGCTACTCCAGCTCCGGTGCGCCGGCGCCGGTGATCCACTCGTCGGTGATCGCCTGAAGGGTCCCGTCGGCTTTCATCGCGGCGATGGCCGAGTTGACGCAGTCCGTAAGCGGGCTGTCCTTATCGAGAGCGACGCTGAAGTGCTCCACCTCGCCGACCGTCGGGAGCGTGCCGACGATCGTTCCGTTCTCGAGCTGGACCGCGGTGGCGTAGAACGCCGTGGGCAGGTCGACCAGAACACCGTCGATCTGGTCCACCGACAGCGCCTGGATTGCCGCATCGAGGGTGTCGTAGACGGAGGGCTCCGTCGTCGGCTGGATGTTCTCCACGATGTAGTCGTAGCTCGTCGTGCCGACCGGGGCACCGAGCCGAAACTCCTTGAGGCCCTCGACGCTCGTCACCGACGCGATGGGATTGTCGGCGAGGGCGATGACCGTCTGACTCTGGTCGAGGTATCCGTCCGACAGGTCGATCGCCTCGGCGCGCTCATCGCTGTACGAGACCTGGGTCAGGTACATGTCGTACGGCTTGTCGCCGGGCGCGATCGCGCTGTTGAACGCCACGGGCACCCATGTGACCTCGTCCGACTCGAAGCCGAGTCGCTTGGCGATCTCGTAAGCGACAGCGCTCTCAAAGCCCTTGCCGTTGTTCGGGTTGCCGATCTCCCAGTCCGGATCGGGCGGGTCGTCGCTGAAGTACGGGGGGAACGCCGGGTTGTCGGCGCCGATCGTCAGCGTCCCCGGGGTCATCACCTCGAGCGAATCCTTGGCGCATGCTTCCGCACTCGCGCTCGGAGACGCCGCCACTGACGGCGCCGCGGAAGCCGAGGCGGATGCAGCCGCACTGGCCGACGGCGCGGCGCCGCCACTCGTGCAGCCGGCGATCAACACCACCGCGAGAAGTGCGATCGACGACCTCAGTGCGCTCCGCATGCCTGCTCCTCCTGAACCACCCAAATGCCCGCGGAGTGTACCCGAAATACCCAACCGTCCCGGTGGACTTTCCGCGCCCGGAGGCCCCGAGTCAGGCGCGCCGTATGGTCATGGGGCGATCCTCGACCAGCCCGAGCGACTGCGCCGCATTGCCCGTGTTCCGAGCCAGACAGAGTCGGCCGTAGGAGTCCTCGTAGAGCAGGACCTCGCCCGGCGGCACTTCCCCGAACGTCGACCGCCAGGTGATCGTCAGAGAACTCGAGGACGCGCCGTCCGTCGCCTCGAGGCCGAGCTGCAGCGGGTCGCCCGAAACCAAGGGCCCGAGCGCAGCCTCCAGGTCCTGCCGGAGCCCGGCGAGCTTCACATTGCCGAACGTGTCGACGTAGATGCTGGCGCTCCGCAGGAGCCCGCGCTCCACGACCGGCTCGACGATCGGCGAACCGACGAGACTTGCCGGATCGAGCGGCGGTCCCAACCTCTCGAACGTCACGCCGCTGGCCAGGTGGGCCGCAGCCGGGGCAAAGATGTCGCGGCCGTGAAAGCTCGAGCTCACCTTCGGGAGGCGGTACTCGGGTGCCTCCAGCAGACGGACGCCGACGATCCCACCGAGCCGATCGACCGCCGCGACCAGGAGACCGTTGTCCGGACCGATCAGCACGTCGCCGCGGCCGGCGGCGATGGCGATCGGCCGCCGAGCGGTCCCGACCCCGGGATCGACCACGGCGACGTGGAAGCCGAGCGGCAGGTACGGCAGCGCGCACCACAGCAGAAGGGCCCCGTCGCGAATCGCGAACTTCCGGACCTCGTGGCTGATGTCGATGATCCGCGCGTCCGGGGCGAGCGAAACGATGACGCCGTGCAGGATCGCGGCCGACGGATCGCGGGCTCCGAAGTCCGTGAGCAGCGTGATGATCGGCTGGGTCACGGCGGCATGGTAGCGAAGGAGGATCCGGGTATGGCGAGCCTGACCGCGCCGCCGACCCGGGTCCGGCGGCGTCCGAGCGGCCCGCCGGCGTGGCTCATGGGGCGCGGTGGCCGCCGAGCCGGGCTGCTCACGGAAATCCGAAGGGGCGCCTGGAGGAGGTTAGGCGCCCCTTCGGTGGGTTCCGCGACGGCGGGAGGAGGGAGGCGCCGGCGCGGGAGATATTCGGTTGTCCGGATGCTCCGTCGGTCGGCGGATCAGTGGGCCCGAGTCCCGTCACTGCCGCCGAAGCGGCCCGATTCCTGCATCTGCCGGAGGAAGAGCAGCTGGTTGATCTGGTTGAGCGTCCAGTGGACCTCGCCGATCGGCAGGCCCGCGATGAACGCGGTCAGGTTCGCCGCCTCGTCAGGCGCCATGCCCCGCATCAGGAGATGGCGGTACGTCACCCGCGTGGCCATGTTCCTGGCCGTCGGCGGGCTGGACGACGCCCGTCGGGTCGGGGTGCCGGTGCCCGATCCAGACCCGGCCGCGGAGGCCGCCGCGAGCACCGGCGAGGACGAGCCGCCGCGAGACGATCGCTCCTGCGCCCGTGATCCTCGACGTGCCCGACCTGCCATGGTGCACCGTGCCGTCCTGTCGCTTCCCCTGCCCCGCTTCGACCGATCGGATGGAACGAATCCAGGTCCGCCGACCGATTGCGTGGGTGGATCGTCGGACCGTCGGCGACCGCGTTCGATGACCCATCGGTCCCATGCCTCTTGGTACTTGCGGCGGCGCCCTCCCCCGTATGCACCAGACGGGCGGTCCCGGTGCCCCAACGGGCCTTGGGTAGACTCGCAGTCGTGCGGGTCCGGATCTTCGAGCTGCGCCTGATCGCGATCGCCCTGGCCCTCGCGTGGGGCGTGGTGTCGGCGATCGTGCTCATCGGTTATCGGCCCGGCGGCCCGGTCGACATCCTCGTCGGGCTGGCGGCCGCGGTGCCGGTGGCGATCGCCGTCGCGAGCTTCGTCTGGCCCCCGACCGCCCACGGCCGGCGTGCCTTTGCGGCGATGGTCTGGCTCGGCCTCGGCTCGCTGCTGCTGCTCGTCCCCTCGATCGCCGACGTCTCGGAGCAGCTCGGCAAACGCGGCGCCCAGACGCTCCTGCCGTCCATCGAAGCGGCCTACCCGTGGGCCCTCGCGCTGCTCGGAACAAGCCTCTTCGCGGGCTTCGGCCTGGCCCGCCGGATGCTCGGCGAGACGGCGATGCGACGCCGCCGACTGCTCCGCGGCGTCGGGGTCGCTGCGGTCTTCGCCGCGGGCGCGGCGACACTCTTCACGACCGTCGCGATGGCCAACGAGCTCGCGTTGCGCGACCGGCCGACGCTCTCGTCGCGCTTCGGCCCGACCTCGGGCGACGCCCAGCCGCCCCTCTGCGACGAGCCGCTCCTCGTCGGTCCGACTGCCCGCCTGGGACTCCGCCTCGAGGGTGAGATCGACGGGCGCTCCATCGGTAGCGTCGACCTCGCGGGGAGCCGCGCCGGTCTCGACTTCCGCTGGCTCGCCTACGCGGCGACCTCGCGGCAGCTCGGGCTGCACGGGGCGGCCCGACTCGCCGAACGCGCCTGGATCCGGGAGCCGTTCGGCGGCTGGCGGCGGGCCGAGATCGGCGAGGTCGCCGCCCACACGATCGACGTGCGGGTCTTCGAGACGGCTCTCGCCGCCGGAGCCCGCGACGCCGCCGAGTTTCACGGCCTCGACGTGGTCGAGGGCGCTCGGAGCCGGCACTGCCGGCTCGCGGTCGACGGGCCGACGTTCCGCAGCGCCTTCCCCCACATCCAGTGGCTCGTCGGCCGGGCCGACCTGTCGAGCTGGCGCGGCGAGCTCGACTACTGGATCTTCCTCGACGGCCAGCTCGGCTGGGTCACCGGCAGCATCAACGGTGGGGCGAACGAGCTGCGCGAAGGCGCGATCCAGGCGACGCTCCGGGTCAACATGACCGCCACCGAACGGGGCCGGCCTGTCACGATCGACCCACCAACCCGCTGACGGAGGCAGCACCGCGTGGACGACGAGACCCGATCCGGAAAACGCGACCGGCTCGCCCGGCTGACCCGGGTCGTCTCGCTGCTGCGGGCCCACCCCGACGGGATGGCGATCAAGGACATCGCCCGGCGGATCGACGTCTCGGTCCGGACCGTGTATCGCGACCTCAACGCGATCGAGGGCGAGATCGGGATCGGCGTCTGGTCCGACGGCGGCGTCTGGGGTCTCGCGGCCGACGAGTTCCTGCCGCCGCTCAAGCTGACCCAGGACGAGGCGATGGCGGTCGTCCTCTCGGCCCGCCTGATGGTCCGCTACGCCGACAAGTACGAGCCCGATCTCGCCTCGGCGTTCGAGAAGCTTGGCGAGGTCCTGCCGGCCGCCCTCCGGGAGCACGTCGCCCGGACGCTCGACGTGCTGTCGCGGCATCCCCACGACGAGGGCTTCAGCCGCCACGTCCGGCTGCTCACGAAGGCCTGGGCCGAGCGGCGGGTGGTCTCGCTCGACTACGAGCCGGCCCGCTACGGCCCCGATGCGGCGCCGCGAACCGCCCGCGTCCGGCCCTACCTCATCGAGCCGTCGCTCCAGACCCACGCCCTCTATCTCGTCGGATTCGACGAGACGCGGGGCGCGCTCCGGACGTTCAAGGTCGAGCGGATCCGCGAGCTCTCGCTCACGCCCCAGACCTTCGAATCCCCCGAACCCGACCTCGTGACCTCGATGTTCGACCGGGCCTGGGACATCATCGCCGACCAGGAGCCGGTCGACGTCGTGTTGCGCTTCGCGCCGTCGGTCGCCGCCCGGGTTCAGGAAGCCCGCTGGCACCCCTCGCAGCGGGTCGTCGTCGAGCCCGACGGGTCGCTCACCTGGCGGGCGACGATCGCCGGCACGATCGAAGTCCGCCTCTGGATCCTCCAGTGGGGCGACGAGGTCGAGGTGCTCGCGCCGGCGGCTCTCCGCGAGGACGTCGCGGGGACGCTGCGCCGGGCGGCGAACCGCTACGAGGGCGGTGCCTGATGCCGCGCCACCCGTTCATCGCGGTCAACCTCATCAGCGACCCGATCCACGGCTACGTCGAGCTGACCAAGCGCCTCTCGCCGGCCGAATCGGCGGCGGCAGGGCTGCGGCCGGAGGACGTCGCCGAGGAGGACCTCCTCGACACCGCGTGGGTCCAGCGGCTGCGCCGGATCAGCCAGCTGCAGAGCGCCCGCTGGGTGTTCCCCACGGCCGAGCACTCGCGCTTCACCCACGGCCTCGGCGTGATGCACGAGGCCGGGTCGTGGGGCCGATCGCTCTACCCGTCCCTTCGGGCGGCGCTCGTCGCGGGCGGCCACCCGGTGCCGTCGGAGGGGCTGGTCGTGGAGACGCTCCGCGTGGCCGGCCTGCTCCACGACGTCGGCCACGGACCCTTTGCCCACTTCTTCGACGATCACGTCCTCCGCGGCTTCGAGGCGCCGGGCGACGCGCGGCGCCCCGACGGCAAGCGCCTGTCCCACGAGGATCTCTCGCAGCTGATCGTCGAGCAGGAGCTGGGGTCGCTCATCGCCGGGCTGCGCCGGGCGCCCGGCGGGACACCGGACCGCGACGCGCTCGCCGACGCAGAGGCGATCGACCCGCGATGGGTCTCGTTCCTCGTCTCGAAGCCGGCCCTCGCCGACGCCTCGATGCCGCGCTGGGTCCGCTGGCTGCAGCCGCTCCTGTCGGGCGTCTTCACGGTCGACAATCTCGACTACGTGCGGCGTGACGCCTACATGACGGGGGTCGCCGTGCACGTCGACGTCGAGCGGCTCCGCCGCTACACGTTCGTCGGCGAGCGCGGGCTCACGCTGTACGAGCCGGGTCTCGGGGCGCTCGAGATGTTCCTGACGGCGCGGCTCTTCATGTACCAGCAGGTCTACTTCCATCGGACGGTCCGGGCGATCGACCTCGATCTCGGTGAGGTCTTCGAGCCGTCGATCCGGGCGATCTTCGGCGACGGTTCGCCGGTCGAGCGGCTCGCGGCGTACGCCGATCTCGACGAGTACGCACTCATCCACCAGGCGGCCCGCTGGGTGCGGGGCGAATCCGTGACGGCGGCGCCGCGGGAGGGCGACGGCACCGTGACCCCGGCCGTCGCGGAGGCGTGGCGGGCGATCCTTCTCCGCCAGCCGCGCTGGCGCGCCGAGGCCGAGCTGCGCGCCGAGTACGAGGAGGGCGGCCGCCCCGACGACGACATCGCAGCGCTCGGGCCTGCCGAGGCGGGTCGCGTCGCGATCGACCTCGCGGTGGTCGACGCGCGGCCGGCCGATGCGACCGCCACCGACTCGCTCCTCGCAGTCGAGGGCCGCGACGGCTCGTCGTTATCGCTGGCCCGCTCGCTCGGACGCCTGCCAGCGTACGCGCTCATCGCCCGGCGGTACCGGAGGCAGGGCGGCGGTTGAATCGGGAGCGGGCCCGCGCGTCGCCCGCGCGCCAGGGCCAAAGTCACCGCGCGCGGCCCGCCCGAGTGACACGCCCGCGCGCCAGGGCCGCGTCACCCGCCCGCGTCCACCCGCGCGCGTGACCCGCCCGCG
>DASTVH010000269.1:0-2719 GCA_035759195.1 Candidatus Limnocylindrales bacterium | reverse complement strand
CTCGAGCGGCAGCCCGAGGCTCGCGAGCAGCTCGTCGGCCCGGGTCCGCTCTTCGGGGCGGAGGCCGAGGCGGACCTCGTCGGCAACGGTCCCGGCGAGGAACTGGCGCTCCGGATCCTGGAACGCGTAGCCGGCCCGCCTGGCCAGCGTCGCCGCGGGCATCCGGGCCGGATCCTCGCCGCGCAGGCGGATGCGGCCCGCCGACGGACCGATGAGGCCGACGAGCAGCCGGCCGAGCGTCGACTTGCCGCTCCCGTTCGGGCCCACGAGGGCAACCCGCTCGCCCGCCGCAATGCTCAGCGATACATCGCCGAGAACCGCCCGGTCGCGCTCGAAGGCGAACCCGACGTCGTCGGCCGCCACGACGACGTCGCCCGGGCTCCTCGCCGAGGCCCCGCCGGGAGTGGCCAACCTCCTTCGGACGCGGTCTCCTGGCAGCCAGATTCCGGCCGCCCGGAGCGTGGAGCCACTCCGGGCCAGGACGTCGGCCGGCCGCCCGACGTCGATCGGCGCCCCGTCGGCCCCGAGGGCGAGCACCCAGTCGGCCATCGGCCAGGCCCGATCGACGTCGTGCTCGATCATGACGATCGTCGTCCTCGTCGAGTCGCGCAGCGCGGCGACCCGGCTCATCAGGGCGGCTGCGCCGGCCGGATCGAGGTTCGCCGTCGGCTCGTCGAGCACGAGCAGGCCCGGGAGCGGGGCGAGGACGCCGGCCAGCGCCAGGCGCTGCTGCTCGCCCCCCGAGAGGCGGCTCGGTCGACGCCGCTCGAACCCCGCGAGGCCCGCTTCGGTAAGGGCATCCGGCACGCGTCGCAGCATCGCGTGGCGCGCCCAGCCCCGGTTCTCGAGGCCGAAGGCGACGTCGTCCTCGGCCCGCTCCATCACGAGCTGGCGGTCGGGGTCCTGGAAGAGCAGCCCCACCCGCCCCCCGAACCCGGCTCGCGCCGCGGGGTCCGAGGCGACGTCCACGCCGCCGACCGTCAGCCGGCCTTGCCACTCCCCCGGCAGGTCGTACGGGACGAGGCCCGCCATCGCGAGGGCCAGCGTGCTCTTGCCCGAACCCGAGGGTCCGACGAGCAGGAGCGTCTCGCCGGCGGCAACCTCGAAGGAGACGTCCCGCAGTGCCGGCCGGCCGGCCCCGGCGTAGCGGAAGCCGACGGCGTCTGCCCGGAGCGCGGCCGGTTCGGATCGACGGTCCGTCGGCTCCGTCAGCTGGGGAAGCCCTCGAGCACGCCGGCCTGGCGGAGGGCGCCGACGAGGGCCCGGGCGACGAGCGGCAGGAGGATCAACCCGGACACGGCCATGAACGCGGCGAGGACCGCGAGGGCCGTCGCGTCCCATGTCGGGTAGTAGATGAGCCAGTCATGGACGAACGCGGCCGCCGAGGCGGCCAGCGAGGCCGCCGCGATCACGGGCAGCGACCAGTTGCGGTAGCGGGCGGCGAGGAAGACGAGCTCCGCCGCGCCGCCCTGCATCGCCCCCGAGAGGATCGTGTCGACGCTCCACTGGCTGCCCAGCAGGGCCGAGAGCGATGCGGCGACGAGCTCGGCGAAGAGGGCCGCGCCGGGCTTGCGGACGATGAGCGGGGCGACGATCGCCGGCAGCAGCCACGCGCCATAGAGGACGTTCTGGGCGGGTCCCATCCAGCCGAGGGCGGACCACGCGAATCCGAAGGCCCAGAAGAAGACGCCGAACGCGACCGCGATCACGGCCGTCACGACGATGTCCCGGGTCCGCCAGGCCGTCGGAGACGATTCTGTGGTCGTCATGGCCACCTCCATCAACACGAAACGCCGCCGTCCGGGGGGACGTCGGCGTCGAGTCGATGGGCCTGCTTCCTTCGCTGGTACGAGCCAGATCAGGTTCGGCGGGTCTGTGGTCCTGCCACACTCTCAGCGCGTCGATGCGCTCCCCGGAGGCGATCTTCAATTGCCCCAATCCTAGCACCGGGCGCCTCGACGACGCTACGCTGCGGGCCATGGCGAGCTGGACGGAGGTCGGCGATCGGGTCTTCGTCCGGCGCTACGCCTTCTACGATCAGAATATCGGCGTCGTGCTCGGCGACGAGAGCGTGCTCCTCATCGACACCCGGATCTCGCACCGCCAGGCCGCCGAGGTCCTCGACGACCTGCGATCGCTCACGTCCCTGCCGGTCGGCGTCGTCGTGAACACGCACGGCCACTCGGACCACTGCTTCGGGAATCGACGCTTCCGGCCGGCCCGGATCTGGGGCCACGAGCGGTGCGTCACGATGATCGAGCGGACGGGGGAGCGCCAGCGATCGAGCCTCGCGGGGCTCATGCCGGACCTGGCCGGGGAGCTCGGCGAGGTGGTCCTCGACCCGCCCGACTGGACGTTCAGCGAGGAGGCCGTTGTCGAGATCGAGCCCGGCGGGCGGTCGGTCAGGCTGGCCTTCATCGGTCGCGGCCATACCGACAACGACATCGTCGTCGAGGTCCCGGACGCGGACGTGCTCTTCGCCGGCGACCTCCTCGAGAACGACGCGACGCCGTATTTCGGAGACGGCTTCCCGATCGACTGGCCGGCGACCGCGGAGCGGCTCGTCGAGCGCGTGACCGGCGTCGTCGTGCCGGGCCACGGGTCGGTCGCCGACCGCGGGTTCGCCGTGCGCCAGATGACCGAGTTCCGGACGGTGGCCGAGCTCGCTCGACTCGTCCACGACGGCCGCCTGGACATCGAGGCGGCGATCCTCCGGACG
>DASTVH010000268.1:0-6422 GCA_035759195.1 Candidatus Limnocylindrales bacterium | reverse complement strand
CCCGGCCCGAGGCCCGGTCGGCGATCGAGGAGGCGCGCGGGGCCGGGATCCGGATCATGATGATCACCGGCGACCATCCCCGGACGGCGGCCCGCATCGCGGCCGACCTGGGCATCGTCCCGGAGCCGGGCGAGGCGGACGGGGCGGTCCCAGGCGGTCCGGCGCCGCCGGCGGCGCTGACCGGCACGGACCTCGACGCGCTCGACGACGCCACGTTCGCCGAGCGGGTCCGGACCGTCAACGTCTACGCCCGGGTCGCGCCCGAACACAAGCTTCGGATCGTCGACGCGCTCCAGGCCGACGGCAACATCGTCGCGATGACCGGCGACGGCGTGAACGACGCGCCGGCCCTCAAGGCGGCGGACATCGGCGTCGCGATGGGCATCAGCGGCACCGAGGTCACGAAGGAAGCCGCGAACATGATCCTCGTCGACGACAATTTCGCGACGATCGTCGGCGCCGTCCGGGAGGGGCGGGCCATCTTCGCGAACCTCCGCAAGTCGCTCCGGTACCTCCTCTCGTCGAACGCCGGCGAGGTCCTCACGATGTTCCTCGGCGTCATCGGGGCCGGCGTCATCGGGCTCGACGTCGGCGGCGAGGCGGTCGTCGCGCCGCTCCTCGCGACCCAGATCCTGTGGGTCAATCTCCTGACCGATTCGGCGCCGGCCCTCGCCCTCGGCTACGACCCGCCGCCGCACGACGTCATGCGCCGGCGCCCGCGCCGCCTGACCGAACGGGTCGTCGATCGCGAGATGGCCCTCGGCGTCCTGTTCGTCGGGACCGTGATGGCGCTCGCGACGCTCTTCGTCATCGACCTCAAGCTGCCGGGCGGCCTCGTCCCGGGCGGCGGCGGCCTCGACGAGGCGCGGACCGCCGCGTTCACCGTCCTCGTCCTCGCCCAGCTGTTCAACGTCCTCAACTCGCGGTCCGACCGCGACTCGGCGTTCCACCGGCTCTCCGACAATCCGCGCCTGTTCTGGGCGATCGCCCTGTCGCTCGGGCTGCAGGTCCTCGTCGTTCACCTGCCGTTCCTCAACGAGGCCTTCCGGACGGTCCCGCTGTCGGCCGGCGACTGGCTCCTCTGCGCGGCAGCCGCGAGCAGCGTCCTGTGGGCCGACGAGATCCGGAAGCTCGCCCTTCGGCGGCGGCTCGCGTCGCGTTGAACGCGTCGCACCGCGCCGAGCGCTTGCCGATGCGCCTCACCGCACGTCAGCTCAACCGGGCGACGCTCGCCCGACAGCTGCTCCTGCGCCGCGAACCGCTCGGCGCGGTCGAGGCCGTCCGGCGCGTCGTCGCCCTGCAGGCCCAGGAGGCGGCGTCGCCGTACATCGCCCTGTGGAACCGCGTCGCCGGCTTCGACCCGGCCGAGCTCGACGCCGCCTTCGCGCGCTACGAGATCGTCAAGGCGACACTGATGCGCTTCACGCTCCACGCCGTCCATGCCGACGACTACCCGGCGTTCCGCGACGCGATGGTCCGCAACCTGCGGGCGTCCCGGCTCAACGATCCCCGGTTCAGGACAAGCGGCCTCACGACCGCCGACGCAGATGCGCTCATCCCCGAGCTGCTGGACTTCGTCGGCCAGCCGCGGACGAGGGTCGAGATCGAGGGACGGTTCGAGCCGCGGCTCGGCGAGCGCGCCCGATGGGCCTGGTGGGCGCTGCGGACGTTCGCGCCGCTCGTCCACGCCCCGACCGGCGGGCCCTGGTCGTTCGGGCCCAAAGCGGCATTCGTCGCGGCCCGAAGGGATGATCCACCGGCGGACGGAGACGGGTCCGCCCGACGGCTGGTCCGGCGCTACCTCGAGGCGTTCGGGCCGGCATCGGTGGCGGACGTCGCCCAGTTCGCCCTGCTCGGCCGATCGGTGGTCCGGGACGCCGTGCGGGCCCTCGGCGACAACCTCGTCCGGCTCGAGGGGCCTGACGGGTCCGAGCTGTTCGACGTGCCGGGCGCGCCGCTCCCGCCGGAGGACACGCCTGCTCCGCCGCGGCTGCTGCCGATGTGGGACAGCGTCCTGCTCGCGTATTCCGACCGGAGCCGGGTGATCCCGCCCGAGTACCGTCGGCTCGTCGGCCGCGTCAACGGCGACCTGCTGCCGACGCTCCTCGTCGACGGCTCGGTCGCGGGCGTCTGGCGCCCGCTCGACGGAGGCATCGAGGCGACCGCGTTCCACCGCCTGTCGAAGGACAGCTGGGAGGGCCTCGAGGCGGAGGCCGGCGGTCTCCTGGCATTCCTCGCCGACCGCGATCCGACGGTGTACCGCCGCTACGGCCACTGGTGGAAGCGGCTGACGGGCGCCGAGGTTCGGATCCTGTCGGGCTGAGGCGTCGACGCGGCTTCGCGGGCCGGGCCACGGTGGGTCGCGGACGCGAGAACAGGGCCCGAAGGCCCTGCTCTGTCACGATCGGATGGTGGGCGATACTGGATTCGAACCAGTGACCCCGCGGATGTGAACCGCGTGCTCTAACCACTGAGCCAATCGCCCGATGTCGCGGCGCCGACGGGGGCGCCGGAGCGTGACGACTATACCCGCAGCCCCGGCCAGCGGGCAACGACCGCCTCGGGGTCGACGCCGTCGACGACGATGAGCTTCTGGCGACCGGCCGCCCCGGCGACGAGGCGGACGTCGCGGCGGGCGATGCCGAGCTCGTCGGCGATGAGCCGGACGAGGGCCTGGTTGGCGGCGCCCGCGACGGCCGGCGCCGTCACGCGGGCCTTGAGGACGCCGTCGACGACACCGTCGACATGGTCCGATCCCGCCCTCGGGGTCAGTCGGACGGCGAACCGGACGTCGTCAGCCAGGACTCAGAAGGCGCGCCACAGCGCGCCGAGGATGATGAGGACGATGAGCGGCGCGAAGTCGAACATGCCGGCCCGCGGCAGGACCCGCCGGACGGGCGCGAGGATCGGCTCGGTCGTCTGGATCAGCAGCGCCGACACCTGATTGCGACCCATCGGATCGACCCAGCTGACGAGGACTCGTCCGAGCACCAGCAGCCAGACCGCGATCAGCGTGAACTGGATGAGGTTCGAGAGAAACAGCGCCACGAGCGGAGTCTACCAGCGATTTCCAGCGTGTCTCACGACGGCTCGTGGACGTGGAGGGTGCCGCCGTCATGGCGATGGGGCCGCTCGCCGAAGATCGCCTGGCCGACGCGGACGATCGTCGCGCCCTCCTCCACGGCGATCGGGTAGTCGGCGCTCATGCCCATCGACAGCTCCGGGCCGAGCCCGGGGGCGACCGTTCGAAGCCGCTCCGAGAGGGCGCGCAGGGCCCGGAACGTCGGACGGGCGTCCTCCGGCCGATCGACGAGGCGGCCGATCGTCATGAGGCCGCGGACCTCGAGCCGGGACAGGCCCGGCAGGTCGTCGAGCGCCGCCTCGAGCGCGGGCGGGTCGAAGCCGGTCTTGCGGGGATCGTCGTCGACGTTGACCTCGAGCAGGATCGGCCGGCGGCCCGGCCGGGCGGAGGCGTCCGCCTCCCCGGCAAGGCGGTCGAGGCGGCGGGCGAGCTCGAGCGAGTCGACCGACTCGATCACGTCGAACGCGGCGATCGCCCGGCGAGCCTTGTTCGACTGGAGCGGCCCGACGAGGTGCCACGTCGCGCCCTCGACCTGCCTGACTTTCTCCTCGGCCTCCTGGACGCGGTTCTCGCCGAGGGTCGTCAGCCCGGCCGCGACGGCCGCCCGGAGCCGCCCGACCGGCACGGTCTTCGAGACGGCGACGAGCGTGACCTCACCCGGATCCCGCCCCACCCGAGCGCACGCCTGGGCAATCCGCTCCAGGACCCGCTCGCGGGCAGCCCGCAGCCGCTCGATCTCTCGGTCGTTCATCTCGCTACGGGCGACCGTGGGCGCCGGGGAGCGCGGCGGACGGCGCCCGTCCCGGCTCGGGACGTGCGGGCGGCTACTTGCGTCGAAGGAAGGAGGGGATCTCCAGGTCGTCCGCGTCGTAGGCCGCGCTGCGCTTGACCGGCACCGGCTCGCCGACCGTTCGCTCGACGCGCGGCGAGACGGTCGCGGCCGCCCTGTCCTCGTCGGGGACCGGGATCTCGAAGCCGCCGTCGGCCGACTGCGTCCGCTGGCGCTCGAGCTCCTGGAGGAAGTCCCGCTCGCGCGGCGCCCGAACGGACGTCGCGGCCTCGCTCGGCTGGGATGCGGCCGCCTGGCGCGGCGACTCGCGGCGGCGCGTGCCGTCGAAGCCGGTGGCGATGACCGTGATCATCACCTCGTCGCCGAGCCGCTCGTTGAAGCTCGTGCCGAAGATGATGTTGGCCTCCGGATCGGCCGCCGCCCGGATCTCCTCGGCCGCCTCGGTGACCTCGAACAGGCTGAGGCTCGAGGAGCCGGTGATGTTGAAGAGGATGCCCTGGGCGCCCTGGATGTTGACCTCGAGGAGGGGGCTCGCGATCGCCTGGCGGGCCGCCTCGATCGCCCGGTTCTCGCCGGTCGCCCGGCCGATCCCCATGAGCGCCGAACCGGCGTCCTTCATGATCGCCCGCACGTCGGCGAAGTCGAGGTTGATGAGGCCCGGCATCGTGATGATGTCGCTGATCCCCTGGACGCCCTGGCGGAGGACGTCGTCGACGACCCGGAACGCGTCGATGATCGAGGTGTTCTTCTGGACGACGTCCTTGAGGCGGTCGTTGGGGATCGTGATCAGCGTGTCGACCTGGGCCTTGAGCTCCTCGGCTGCCTTCTCCGCAACGAGCTTGCGCTTCGCGCCCTCGAAGCTGAAGGGCTTGGTAACGACGCCGATCGTGAGTGCACCGGCCTCCTTGGCCATCTGCGCGACGATCGGGGCGGCGCCCGAACCGGTGCCGCCGCCGAGGCCCGCGGTGATGAAGACCATGTCCGAGTCGGTCAGGGCCTCGGCGATCTTCTCGGAGTCCTCCTCGGCCGCCCGCTGGCCGATCGAGCTGTCGCCGCCGGCCCCGAGGCCGCGGGTGATCTTGTCGCCGATCCGGATCTTGTGCGGCGCATCGGACTGGAGAAGGGCCTGGGCGTCGGTGTTGCAGGCGATGAACTCCACGCCCATCATCTCGGCCCGGATCATCCGGTTGACGGCATTGCTCCCGCCACCGCCGACGCCGATGACCCGGATGAGCGCGAAGTTCTCGGAGTCGGAACGCAGCGGCATCGCCTCTCCTCGGGTGGCTTGTCCGATTGTCGTTGGGTTCTCAGTCGCGAAACCGGCAGGTGCCTCGATCGGGGACGCGCTCGAGGGACCGCCGGACGTGCCGGGAGTCTAACACCGGCCCGCCAGCATGGGGAGTGCGGTGGGATCGTGTCCAAAGACGACCGGTGCGCCGGTGCACTGTGGGCCCAGCGATGCGGCATTCGCCCTATGGACAGGCGTCGGCAGGCCCGGCGATCCTGCGGGCCGTCACCGTAGTACTGCCGGGAGCGCGCGTGGGAAACAAGTACCGACGGCCGGTCGCCGTCGCCGCCGTCACGTTCGTCGTCGGGCTGCTGCTCGCGCCCGCCGGGGCGCTGGCCGCCGACCCGCCGGCCGAGCCGCCGGCCGACGTCGTGCTCGACGCGGTCGTCGTCGTCCGCCACGTGGACGCCTTCGACGGCCCGATCGCCGGGGCGACGATCACGATCACGAGCTACCGCGTGCCGGACGCGCCGATCCAGGTCGCGAGCGCGACGACCGACGACGAGGGTGCGGCCACCCTGGCCGGAATCGCCCGACCGGCCGACGGCGCCGGCCCGGTCCTGCTCGACGTCCGCTCGGACCTCGTCTCGACGACCGTCGACGAGGCCGGCTGCACCGAGATCGCGAGCCGGTCCGCGAGCGAGTCGGCGATCCCCGTCGGAGCGACCGTCGAGGTCCTCCTCGACAACACCGCAAAGAGCGTCGAGATCTCCTGCCCCGAACCGACCGAGGCGCCGGTCGACTCCGAGCCCTCCCTCGATCCCGACCCGCCGGCCGAGCCGTCCGCCGGCGGCGTCCTCGCCGCGACGGGGCGGCCGCAGATCACCCCGCCGAGCACCGATGCCGAGGAGGGCGCCGCCGCCTCGACCTCGCGATCGCCGGCAGTCCCCGGAATGCTCGCGGTGCTCGGGCTGTTCGCCGGCGCCGTGCTCGCCGCCGTCCGGCGGCGGGGGATCAGCCGGCGAGGAAGCTGAGCCGGACCGTCCGCGTCGGGTTGTCGCGGTTCGGGTCGAGGAGCGCGATCGACTGCCACGTCCCGAGGGCCAGGCGCCCGTCTACGACCGGCACGTTCAGCGACGGCGGGGCGAGCAGCGGCAGGACGTGATCGGCGCCGTGGCCCGGTGAGCCGTGGCGGTGGCGCCAGCGGCCGTCTCGCGGCAGCAGGTCGTCGAGTGTCTCCAGCAGATCGGAGTCCGAGCCCGCGCCGAGCTCCAGGATCACGAGCCCGGCGGTCGCGTGCGGGACGAAGACGTTGAGGATGC